>NZ_JAFIRE010000010.1:0-811 GCF_017116845.1 Mycoplasma sp. CSL10137
CCTAACATGTGTAGGATAGGTGGGAGACGTTGATGCTAAGACGCTAGTCTTAGAGTAGTCGACCTTGAAATACCACCCTTGGTATGTTGAGTTTCTAACCTGTCGCCGTTATCCGGCGAGGAGACAGTGCGTGGTGGGTAGTTTGACTGGGGCGGTCGCCTCCTAAAAAGTAACGGAGGCGTTCAAAGGTACACTCAATACAGTCAGAAACTGTATGTAGAGCGCAAAGGTAGAAGTGTGCTTAACTGCGAGACCTACAAGTCGAGCAGGTGCGAAAGCAGGACTTAGTGATCCGGCTGTACGTCATGGAACGGCAGTCGCTCAACGGATAAAAGTTACCCTGGGGATAACAGGCTTATCTTGCCCAAGAGATCACATCGACGGCAAGGTTTGGCACCTCGATGTCGGCTCATCGCATCCTGGAGCTGGAGTCGGTTCCAAGGGTTTGGCTGTTCGCCAATTAAAGCGGTACGCGAGCTGGGTTCAGAACGTCGTGAGACAGTTCGGTCCCTATCTGATGTGGGCGTTGGAATATTGATGAGAGCTGCTCTTAGTACGAGAGGACCGGAGTGGACGTACCGCTGGTGTTCCAGTTGTTCCGCCAGGAGCATAGCTGGGTAGCTAAGTACGGAAAGGATAACCGCTGAAAGCATCTAAGTGGGAAGCCTCCTCAGAGATAAGTATTCCCTTGAAATTCCTTGTAGACTACGAGGTTGATAGGATGGATGTGTAAGTGTAGTAATACATTTAGCTGACCATTACTAATAAATTGATAGGTTTAGAAGTTAAGATGTATTTAAGACATTTTAAT
>NZ_JAFIRE010000011.1:0-384 GCF_017116845.1 Mycoplasma sp. CSL10137
ACCGAATGAAATAAATGCAAAATTAAAGCAAATGATTATTAAAAATAAACTTAATGTTAAATCAATAACAATTGATAACGGAATTGAATTTGAAAAAATAGGTATTTTAGCTAAGTGATTAAATATCAAAATTTATAGAGCAGAACCTTATGCATCATTCCAACGCGGATCAAATGAAAATTGAAATGGACTTATACGTAGAGAATTTAAAAAAGGTTTTGATTTTAACTCTATAAATTTTGATTATTTACAAGAAATTGTTTTTAAAATAAACAATATACCAAGAGAAATTTTAAAATGAAAAACTTCCCTTGAAATGTTTACTTTTGAAAATTTGACTTAAGATTTAAGCAATAAAAAATTTAACAAAACAATTTTAAAACA
>NZ_JAFIRE010000002.1:0-161510 GCF_017116845.1 Mycoplasma sp. CSL10137
TGTAGTAATACATTTAGCTGACCATTACTAATAAATTGATAGGTTTAGAAGTTAAGATGTATTTAAGACATTTTAATGAATTATTAATTACTATTCAGTTTTCAAAGAATAAGCCCAGAAGGGCATTTTTTTATGCGTTTTATCTCTTTTTAATAAAAAAGGTTTTTTTAAAGTTCTTTTTTAGTTTTATTAATAAATATTATTCGGAGGAATAATGAATAATGATAACGAATTAAAAAATATTATAAATATAATAGAAAAAAAATATGGAAAAGAGACTATAATGTTTCTAGGAGAAGTTCCAGAAATTGATTTAGAAACATTTCATAGTGGAAGTTATATTTTAGATGATTTATTAGGGGGTTTCGGGTATCCTAAAGGAAGAATTATAGAAATATATGGGCCTGAAAGTTCAGGAAAAACAACACTAACTTTGCATGCTATTGCAGAAGTTCAAAAAAATGGTGGGCTCGCAGCGTTCATTGATGCAGAGCATTCGATAGATCCATCTTTTGCACAAAAAATTGGCGTAGATATAGAAAATCTTATTTTATCTCAACCTGATTCAGGAGAACAAGCCTTAGATATCGTTGACATATTAGTCAAATCAGGAAAAATTGATCTTATAGTAGTAGATAGTGTTGCCGCCTTAGTGCCTGAAGCAGAACTAAATGGTGAAATGGGCGACCAACAAATTGGTGCACAAGCTAGACTTATGTCAAAAGCACTAAGAAAAATTACTGCGAATTCAAATAAAAATAAAACAACAATAATTTTTATAAATCAAATTAGAGAAAAAGTAGGTGTTATTTTTGGTAGTCCAGAAACAACTCCTGGAGGTAGAGCTTTAAAATTTTATTCATCAATAAGGGTTGAAGTGAGAAAAGGAAGTCCTATTATCGAAAATAAAGATATTATTGGTGCCGAAATAAAACTTAAAGTTGTAAAAAATAAAATAGCTCCTCCTTATAAAAATGCTCAAACAGAATTTTATTTTAATGCAGGAATTGATAAAATAAGTGAATTAGTAGATATTGGAGAAAAAATAGGTAAATTTACTAAAAAAGGTTCATGATATTATATTGACGGCAATAGTGTTGCTCAAGGTAAAAAAAATATGAGAGAGTATTTAAGTGAAAATGTAAATTTACAAAAAGAAATAATAAATTTTATTAAAGAAAATTAAAGTTTATTATAAAGTGTAATTATTGTTTTTAAATATTGTATAATATAGGAATGAAAAATATAATTGATGTAAAAATTGAAATTCAAAAAAATTCAAGAATAAAATATGAATATAACAGAAAGACAAATTTAATAGAAGTTGACCGTATTTTACGTGGAGATTTTGTTTATCCATGTAATTATGGTTTTGTACCTAACGCTTTAGATTGAGACGGGGATGAATTGGATGTGTTACTATATTCTGATGAAACATTCCAACCAGGTGTTTTATTAAAAGCTAGAATTATAGGTGCAATGAAAATGATTGACGATGGAGAAACAGATACAAAATTAATTGCAGTTCATGCCGATGATTATCGTTTGGATAATATTCAAGCTTTAGAAGACTTACCTGAACCTTTTTTAAAAAATGTTGAAACTTTCTTTAGCACATATAAAAATTGAAAAAGACCAGGAATTACAAAAGTCTCTGGTTTTGAAAATGTAAATTGAGCATTACATGAGTACGAAGAGTGTGTACATTTAATGAATCAATATGGTTCAATGGACAAAAAAGAATTTATTAAAAAAATGCAAAAAGAACATCCTGAAAAGTATGAGTAAAATAAAAATGCTAGAAAACTAGCATTTTTGATTAAAAAAAGTATAAAAAAATGGTACATCATACAGGGTTCGAACCTGCGACCCACTGGTTAAGAGCCAGTTGCTCTACCTGCTGAGCTAATGATGCACTCTAATTATATTCTTTTTATAAAAATAAAAATTATTTTTTTAAAAAAAGGAGATTTTTAAAATGAAGAAAATAAGAACAAGATATGCTCCAAGCCCAACAGGGTATTTACATATAGGTGGTGCAAGAACCGCTTTATTTAATTACCTATTTGCGAAGCATTATAAAGGTGATTTTATTTTTAGACTTGAAGATACCGATATTAAAAGAAATGTGGTTGGAGGTGAAGAGTCACAATTAGATAATTTAGCCTGATTAGGAATAATACCAGATGAATCGCCACTTAATCCTATAGAAAAATATGGTAAGTATAGACAAAGTGAAAAAATAGATAGATATAGAGAAGTTTTGGAATATTTATTTAAATTAGGTGTGGCCTATAAGGCTTATGATACAACAGAAGAATTAGAACAACAAAAACTTGAAAGTGATCAAAAAGGTATTCCAAACTTTAGATATAATAAAAACTGATTAAAATTAAGTGATGAAGAGAAACAAAAAAGGGATAAATCAGGGGAATATTCTATAAGATTAAGTATTCCTAAAAACGAAGAATTATCTTGAAACGACATTGTTAGAGGAAAAATTTCTTTTAATTCTAACGATATAACAGATTGGGTAATATTTAAATCTGATGGATATCCAACATATAACTTTGCGGTTGTTGTAGATGATCATGATATGGAAATTACTCATGTTTTAAGAGGTGAAGAACACATTGGCAATACTCCAAAACAATTAGTTTTATACAATTATCTAAAATGAGAAAAACCAGAATTTGGTCATTTAACAATTATTACAAATATGGAAGGTAAAAAACTTTCTAAACGTGATACTAGTTTAAAACAATTTATTTCGGATTATAAAGAAGAAGGCTACATACCACATGGAATATTTAATTTTTTAACATTATTGGGTTGAACTTCAAAAGATGGTTCTGAATTAATGACACATGATGAAATAATAGAAAAATTTGAACCTGAAAGACTAAGTAAGAGTCCATCTAAGTTTGATATTTTAAAAATGAATTGATTTTCAAAACAATATTTAAAAAATATGAATAATCTAGATTTAATAAAATTATTTAGAAATGAAAAATTATTTTCAGAAGAATGATTATTTCTCTTTATTGATACTTTTAAACAAAGTTCAACTACTATAAAGGAATTATTTTCAAATTTAGAAATTTATAAAAATCCAACAAATAAAGAAATCGAATTCACTAGTGAAGAATTAATTGTTGTTAGAACTTTTAAAAAGATGTTAGTTGAAAAAATAAAAGACAGTAAATTTACTGTAGAAGATATTCAAGAAGTTATACAAAATGTACAAAAAGAATTAAATGTAAAGGGTAAAAAATTATTTATGCCCATTAGATTAGCTTCTACTTCTCAAGAACATGGTCCAGAGTTAGCTAAAGCTATTTATTTATTTGGATACGAATTTATTTTAAAATCATTGGATAAATATTAAAATGAAATTAAAATTTTTATCGTTAATAAATCAGAATGGTGAATCTAATAAAATTCAATTCGAAGTAGAGTGTAAGTTGAATGTAAATGGTAAGTTTACTTCATTTGAATTTATAGATCCACAAAGCAAAGAAAAAAATCTCATCGAAATTAGTGAAGATGAAATTAATATTTTTTCATCTAGTGCATCTATTTTCTTAAAATATAATCAAAAAATAAAATTTGATTATGAAATTGAAAATCAGATTTTACCTCTTAGTTCAAAATGAACGAATAAAGACTTTTCGAAAAATAAATATAACTTTACATATTCTCTAAGTAGTTCTGATTTTGAAATTGGGACCTATCAAATTTCTATTGAAATAATTCGAGATTAAAATACTAATTAAAAACAAACTGAATATTATGGTTTGTTTTTTTACAAAAACTATTTTATTTTAATTGTAAGTTTTAAAAAAGGGTAAAAGAAAGATATAAGGTTTGGTATTGTGAATTTATTCTTTTAGTTAAAATAATGTATAATTTAAATATTAGGATAATGGTTATTGATTACACTATAAAGAAGGGATTTTTATGGACAAAATTTACAATCATAAAGAAGTAGAAAAGGGTATTGAAAAAAAATGAAGAGATAAGAAATTTTTTATGACACATGATGTTAAAAAGAAACCTTTTTCAATTTTGCTACCTCCACCGAATGTAACAGGAAAATTACATATTGGGCATGCTCTTGATTCTTATATTCCGGATACAATTATTAGATTCAAAAAGTTAAAAGGTTTTGATGTTTTATGATTACCTGGTATGGATCATGCGGGTATCGCTACTCAATCTAAAATAGAAGATATTTTATTTAAGACAACCGGACAAACTAGACATGATTTAGGTTATGAAGCATTTATAAATAAAATTTGAGAATGAAAAGAAGAGTATGCGAATTATTTTAGAAATCAATGACAAACACTAGGTTTAGCTTTAGATTATTCTAGAGAGCGTTTTACCCTTGATGAAAATAGTAATGAAGCAGTATTGAAAGTTTTTGTAGATTTGTACAATAAAGGTTTAATTTATAAAGGTGTAAGAGCGGTGAGTTGAGATATAAAATTACAAACCGCAGTTTCTAATATCGAAATAAATAATGTACCAACCGAACAAAAAATGTTTTACATTAAATATTATTTAGAAAATTCTAATAAATATTTAACAGTTGCAACTGTGAGAACCGAAACTTTATATGGCGATGTAGCATTGGTTGTTAATCCTAAAGATAAAAGGTTTACTAATTTAGTAGGGAAACGCGTTATGCACCCTCTTAGAAATGTTTTAATACCTATTATAGAAGATAGTTATGTTGACCCAAAATTTGGAACAGGTATAATGAAATTATCAACCCATGCAGAAAGTGACATTGAAATAATTCAAAAACATGGTTTTGAATTAATTGAAACAATTGATAAATATGGTTATTTAAAAGTTCCTAATTCTCAATTTGATAAGATGGAACGCTTTAAAGCTAGAGATGCAATTGGTGAATATTTAAGTAAAAATAATATGCTAGAAAAAGTTGAAATAACAACTTCTAATATTTCAATTTCTGATCGTTCTAAAACAGTTATTGAAACTTTAATATTACCTCAATGATTTTTAAAAATGGATTCATTTAAGGAGTTGATATTAAAAGATTTAAAATCAAAAGACGGGGTCGAGTTTTTACCTAAAAAATATAAAAAAACAATGAAGCAATGAATGGATAAAGTTTATGATTGAACTATTTCAAGACAGCTTTGATGAGGACATCAAATTCCTGCTTGATATAAAGATGGTGAAGTAAAAGTTCAAATCGAGTCACCTGGAGAAGGATGAATAAGAGAAACTGATGTTTTAGATACTTGATTCTCATCTGGATTAGCACCATTTGTATTTATGGGTTGACCTAAGAAGAATAGTATTTTAAAAAGATATTATCCAACTAATTTAATGGTTGCGGGGACTGACTTAATTTTCTTTTGAATAGCTCGTATGTACTTTTTTGGGCTTGAATTTATGGATAAAATTCCGTTCAAAAAAGTTATGTTACATGGGCTTGTTCGTGATTCTCAAGGTAGAAAATTTTCTAAATCATTAAACAATGGAATAGACCCTATTGAAGTCATCGAAAAATATGGTTCAGACGCTTTACGTTGATCTTTAATTACTAACTCAACCCCTGGATTTGATCTCAAATTTTCGAATGAGAAAATCGAGAGTGCTTGAAAGATAAATAATAAATTATGAAATATAGCAAATTACATTAATGAATTGCCTGAAAATCATTCAAATGAAATGGTTGATGCAGATAAATGAATATTGGATAAATTATCAGTATTGTCAAAAAACATTAATCGTTTAATGAAAAAATATGATTTTACAGTAATTGGTTCTGAAATTTATAAATTTATTTTTAATGATTTAAGTAGTTGATATTTAGAATTTATTAAAGTTAACAATAACAAAAAAACAACATTAGAAATATTTAAAAAAGTTTTAATAATTCTCCATCCTTTTATGCCTTTTATAACTGATAAAATTTATTCAGAATTATATAAAAGTGAAATTTTAGAATATAAATGACCTAGATTTTATAAAAAAGACAAATCTAAGTATATTGATAGTGTTATTTTAGTTGTAAACGAAATTCGTAAATATCGTGAAGAATACAATATTTCAAAAAAAGAAGTTATCGAATATTTTACAGACATAGAATTAGATATTCATTCTCGTAATATCATTAATAAAATGACAAATTCAACATTTAAACAGAATAATGATTATTTAATTTCAATAAAAGGAAAATCTTTATTTATTGTTGTTTCTGATGATCAAAAAAATCAAAATAAAATTTCTTTATTAAAGAAAATTGAGACAACAAAATTCGAAATAAATAGAGCCGAAAAAATCCTTTCAAATAAGAGATTTGTAGAGAGTGCACCTAAGGAAAAAGTTGATGCTGAAAGACAAAAATTAGAAATGCATCGTAGTAATTTAGAAAAATACGAAGAGGAATTAAAATGAAAATATTAAGTGGTAAAGAATTAGCAAAACAAGAAACAGAAAAACTAAAAGAATTAGTAAAAAAAATAGATCCGGATGATAAACCTGTTCTTTCTATTGTTCAAGTAGGGGATAATCCAGCTTCTACAAAATATGTAAATGCTAAATTAAGAAAGTGCGAAGAAATAGGTATTAAAGGGATTTTACATAAATTTCCTGAAACTATAAGCCAAAATTCGTTGCTTAAAAAATTAGATGTAATTAACGAAAGTTCTACTGGTGTAATAATTCAATTACCTTTACCAGATCATATTCCACAACAAGTTATATTGGATGCTGTTCCTACAATTAAGGATGTTGATGGTTTAAGTAGTCGAAATGAATTTATTTTATACAATGATATCGAAGAAAATCATTTTGTTCCTGCTACTGCTAGAGCAGTTTTGGAATTAATGGAATATTATAACATCGATGTAAAAGATAAAAAAGTTTGTGTAGTAGGCAGAAGCCATGTTGTTGGTAAACCTCTTGCGCATATAATAAAAAGAATGGGCGCTGACGTAGCGACGTATAACGAAAATACAGGTGTTAAGGGAGTCGAAACCGGCGATATAGTCATTGTCGCAATTGGTGTTGCCGAATATATAAAAGAACAAAATATAAAAGAAGGTGCAATAGTTATAGATGTAGGTACAAATTTAGATGCTAAATTAACTGAAAAATTAGTTGGTGATGTGGATGCTGAGTCCGTTTCTAAAAAAGCTTCCGCATTATCTCCTGTTCCTGGTGGAGTAGGGCCTATGACTGTTGTTTGCTTATTAAAAAATTTATTAGATATTTATAGATAATTAAAAAGAGGATAAAATGAGAAAAATAGCTATTTTAACATCTGGTGGTGATGCTCCAGGTATGAATAACGCCGTTAGAGCGGTGGTTAAAGGTGCTAAATCAAATGGTTTAGAAGCGTTTTTAGTTTATGAAGGTTATAAAGGTTTATATAACGATAATATAGTTAGTGCGGATAATGTTGATTTAGATTTATTTTTAAATCAAGGTGGTACTGCAATTTATTCAGCAAGATTTCCTGAGTTTAAAAAACCAGAAGTAAGAGAAGTTGCAATTAATAATCTTAAAAATAGAGGAATAGATGCTTTAGTTGTTATTGGTGGTGATGGAAGTTATCAAGGAGCTCAACTTTTACATCAATCAGGAATTAAAACAATTGGGTTACCAGGTACCATTGATAATGATATAGCTTCAAGTGATTTTACTATTGGTTATGATACAGCATTAAATACAATAGTTGATGCGATTGATAAAATAAGAGATACTGCTCGTAGTCATAAAAGAATTATGATAGTTGAAGTTATGGGTAATGGTTGTGGTGATTTAGCACTTTACTCAGGTCTTGCAACAGGTGCAGAAATTATTGCTACTAAAGATTTTCAACCTTCAATGGAGGAAATTGCAAATACATCATTACAATTGACTAAACAACCTAACCGTAGAAGCGTAGTTATTGTTGTTTCTGAAAAGTGTTATGATATTAAACAACTTGAAAAAATAGTGCAAGATAAAACAGGTTGAGATACAC
This sequence comes from Mycoplasma sp. CSL10137, assembly GCF_017116845.1. Lineage (NCBI taxonomy): Bacteria > Bacillati > Mycoplasmatota > Mollicutes > Mycoplasmatales > Mycoplasmataceae > Mycoplasma > Mycoplasma sp. CSL10137. Next base: position 8,012 of record NZ_JAFIRE010000002.1, read on the forward strand.
GTATAAACCCATTAAATCATATTCAAAGAGGTGGAAGACCTTCGGCTCAAGAAAGAGTTTTAGCAACGTTATTAGGTTCTAAAGCAGTTGAGTATTTAATTGAAGGAAAATCAGGTTTGGCAGTTGGAATTTTGAATAATGACGTTGTTGGAATACCAATTTTAGAAGCTTTATCAATGAAAAATGCTTCCAAAGAAAAAGCGGTTCAAAGAGCTATTAAATTTAATAAATTGAACCAATCATAATAAAAAATAGTTAACAGTATATTAATTTATTGTTAATTATTTTTTATTTTATTATTTTATGTTATAATATTATTGATTCTTACGTAAGGTAAGTGTGAGATCCTTTTAAAGATCACTTCTTGAGACATTAGCCCTCCTTTCAAATTAATAATTAAATTAGAACAAAAAAGATTAAAAAACACTTGTTAAAGGTGTTTTTTAATCTTTTATTTTCAATTCGAAACCAATTATGATAATCACTTTTAATTATTATTTTCAATATCTTAATTTGTTAAAATGTTAAAAATAGTTGTTTTTTAATATATAATAATTTTATGAAGAAAAAAATTTCGTACAAAGATATTGCTGAACAAGCAAATGTTTCGGTTTCTACAGTTTCAAGATTTTATAATGATGGTTATGTTTCAAAAAAAGCTAGAGCTAAAATCACTGAGGCAATAGAAAATAATAATTTTTATCCTAATACTGGAGCAAGAATAGTAAGAGGTAGAGATAATTCAGTTTTTATTATTATGCCCATATGAGCTCAAAATCTTTATTCTTCAATTGTGAGTGGGATAACAATAGCTTGTGCTCGTAAAGGAAGAAGGGTTAATACAACTTATGCTGGTAATTCTACTAAAGAATATATTGATGCAATTAGATACGCTTTTTCGTGGAAACCATCTGCAATTGTCGTTTTTGTTCCTCAATACTACAAAGAATTATTTGATTTTTTAAAGGGTTTAGAGGACATTACAGTAATATTATACGAACATCAAGTTAACGGAATTAACTCAATAAAAGTCGATATTACGAAAGGTTTTTACACATTAACTGAAAAATTACTGAATTCATCAGCCAATAGAAACGAAGATGGATCGTTAATAAGTAAAAAAGTTGCATTCATAAGTGATGGTAGACTTTCGAATACTCAAAAAACCGAAAGATACCAAGGTTTCGAGCGTGCATGCGTTGATAATAATTATGATTATTATGAATATAGTTTTAGTTCTAAAAAAACTCTAGAAGATATTGCTCAAATTTCTAAGTTTTTAAGACAATACAATATTCATAATGTTGTTTGTTCGACTCACGAAACTTATGTAGCTTTAGCTCAAGCACTAGGTACTAAAGAATATAATTACACTGATATTGGTTATCAATCCATATATGATAATATTAAAAAATATGTAGCTAAAATTTTTATTGATTATCCAAATTTAGGCTTTAGGATTGAAGATATGATTACTAAACATAAAATAAATAATGAAATAATAACAAAAACTATACCAATTGAAATTATCGAAACCGCAAAAAGATAAATCTTTTTGGTTTATCTTTTTTAATTAAAAGGAGAAAAATGAAGAAAATAAATTATAAAATGATTTTTGAATTTTTAACACCAATAGTTTGAAACTTTAATGATGATATGAAAAATAAAAATAACATTTATAAAACTCAGTCTAAATTATTCAAATTTGTTTATATATTATTGGTTATTTTAGCTTCTTTAGTATCTGTTTTGTCGATTGCTACAACTGCTAAAATATTTGGGCAAGGCTGGAAAAATTTTATTACAATACTACAAATTTTTACTTTTTTCTTTTTTATTGTTGATTATATACTACATTTATTGACGTATAGAACATATAAAAAAATAGATAATCATACTATGTTGTATGAGAGCTCATATAAGTTTATTTTTTCAATTAAAGGTATTGTAATATTGCTATCCATTTTGTCTTCGTTACATATTATTGAATATTTTATAGAGGTAGATTCTACTTCGCAAAAAGCTTTCGAATTCTTTAAGTTACTTAATTTTTTTAGATTTGCAAGACTTTTTTGAATTTTAACAATTTTTACTCCTTTTGCAATAATTGCTGCCGCATTCAAAAAGCAAAAAAAAGTTTTAACATATGTTTTACTTTTAGCTATATTGTTAATATTTATTTTTGCCATTATCATTTGAAGTAACGAAACATCTTATTTAGAGGAACAAAGAAATAACTTTTTATTGTCCAATAAAATAAAACCAAGCGAAGATTCATGAAAAATTTATCTTGAGGCACAAGAATCTAATAATAAAGAACTTTATTTAAAAGAACATTTATATTATGATCAAGATAAAATAGCTATTTATGATGCCATTTTCCCAGATTACGACCAATTAAAATCGGGTTATGTAATTACATTTTTAGATGCAATATATTTTGCAACTATTACGTTAACAACAATTGGTTATGGAGATTTACTACCACATTCTCCAATAACAAAAATAATAGTTTCAGTAAATGCGTTAGTTGCTTTAGCGATAATTGCAATTCCATCTGGTATTATCGCCGGTTCGTTTTTAAATGAAATGCAAGAGCATTTAAAAAAACAAAAGAAAGAGAAGTCGAAGTTAAATAATGAAAAGGAAGTAAAAAATGATTAAATTAGGTTCACATATATCTTTTAAGAGTCCTGGTTATTTGGTTGATTCCGTTAAGGAATCTATGAATAATAATGCAAATACAATGATGATTTATTTAGGTGCCCCACAAAATACTAAAAGAGTTAGTGTTGAAAAGTTTAATCTTGAGGAGTATGAAGCTAGATTTCAAAATTTTATACCTAAAGAAGACATCATAGTTCATGCTCCTTACATTATAAATCCCGCATCTTTAGAAAAATCTAGTTTTGCAAAAGAATTTTTAATTGAAGAAATCAAGAGAATGAATTACTTAGGTTTAAAATATTTAGTTTTACATCCTGGGGCATATACTATTTATAGCGAACAAGAAGCATTGGATGAATTAGTTCAGACCTTAACATATGTAATCGAAAATACTTCAGATGTTGTCATATGTATTGAGACTATGAGTGGTAAAGGAACTGAAATTGGAACAAATTTTGAACAATTAAAATTCTTAATAGATTTTGTTAATTCTGAACGTCTTAAAATTTGTTTAGATACATGCCATATGTGAGATTCTGGATATGATTTGCAAAGTTATGATGAGTTTAAAGAGGAATTAATAAGATGAGATATATTAAAACATGTTAAAGTTATACATTTAAATGATTCTAAGAACGAAGTTTTTTCACATAAGGATAGGCATGCAAATATTGGCCGCGGTACAATCGGATTAGAAACATTAAGAAAATTTGTTCATGATCCAGATTTTGATAACATTCCTATTATTTTAGAAACACCCGTACCAGAAGATGGACCAATTTATGATCAAGAAATTGAAATGTTAATTCGAAAATAAATTATTTATTTTTTAAAAAACCAAAATTAAAAAAAAATTTTTAAAAAAATAAAATTAAATTATAATATAAATACTATTTATACAATATTTAAATAAAACATGTAAAGGAGCATATTATGGCAAGAGAAGGTTATACATTAGTTTGTACAGTATGTAAAATGGAAAACTACATTTCTAAGAAAAACAAAAAAACTCACCCTGAAAAAATTGAACTAAATAAATTTTGTGCAAAATGTGGTGCACATACAGCTCACAGAGAAAAGAAATAATAATATTTTTGATGCTTTTAGCATCTTTTTTATTATTTTTTTATTTAACATATATAATTTATATAATAAAGGAAGGTAAAAATGAATAGAACAAAACTTGATATTTTTTTTAACAACAACCCTGAAGTTGATGCTCTTATATCTGAAGCTCCTCAAACAAGATTGTGATATGCTGGAGTTCAAACAACTGATGGTTTTATTATAATAGAAAGAAATAAAGCAACACTTTTTGTTGATGGTAGATATATCGAATACGTTAGAGCAAATGCTAAAAATGTTGATGTTCAATTATTACAAAGAACAAAAGAAGGAAGCTCAATAAAGAAATTCTTTGAAGAAAAGAAATTTAAAAAAATAGCCTTAGAGAAAGATTACTTAATTAAAGATGTTGAAAATTACATTTTGTCATTAACAAATTTAACCTCTAAAGATGTAGTATGAGTAAGTGCTCAAGAATTAAGAATTTTAAAATCAAAAGAAGAATTAAAATATTTACAAGAGGCTGTTAATATTTCGTTAAAATCACTCGAACAATTAAAAGAATGAATTAAACCTGGTATGAATGAAAAAGAAGTTGCGGCCAAATTAAATTATTTACTAAAAATGAACGGTGCCGAAAAGGAGGGTTTTGATGAAATAGTTGCTGCTGCACAATATGCTTCTGAACCTCATCATCATCCAAGTGAGAATAATTTATTAATTGAAAATCATTTGTTAAAAGTTGATTTTGCCGCAAGATATAAAGGTTATACAGCTGATATAACAAGAACTTTTGTAGTAGGTGACCCTAAAAAAACAAACCCTGAGTTATTAAAAATTTTAAAGATAGTTGAAGAATCGGCTGCAGAAGGGCGTAAAATAGTTCGTCCAGGTATTAAAGCTTCAGAAATTGATAGAGTTTGCCGTGAATATATTGAATCAAAAGGATATGGTAAATATTTTGTTCATTCTACTGGGCATGGTCTCGGTATTGATGTGCATGAATTTCCGAATGTTTCTTCATCTAGTGACGTTATTTTAGAACCTGGTATGGTTTTAACTGTAGAACCAGGTATTTATATCGAAGGTCTTGGTGGAGCAAGAAATGAGGATGATGTATTAGTAACAGAAGATGGTTACTATGTATTATCAAAACCGGAGGAAAAGAAAAATAATTTCTTTTAATAGAGGTTAAGTATGAAAATTAATATTATTGATTTACAAAATCTTGACAAGGAGAAAATTGACAAGGTTTCTATTGACACAATAAATAAAATTAGAAATTTTATTGAAAACAAAACAGATGATTTTTTAAAAATGAATTCTTCTGAATTGGCAGAACATTTAGATTTATCTCAATCAACAATTTCTAGATTTGCAAAAGGGTTAGGTTTTAAAAGTTATTCTGATTTTAAAATATATGTTTCTAAAAGATTGCAATTAAAACAAGATACTTATGATGATAATATAGATAATTCAAATATTAATTCTATCAATCAAGTTTCCAACAACATAAAAACCCATTATATATATTCGGTACAAAAAACTGTTGAAAGATTTATAGACAGTAATGATTTAATGGGATATATCAATACAATAAGAGAAAATAAGGTTAATGTCATTTTCGCAATCGGAGAATCTGGAATGGTGGGACGTTATTTTTCGTGAAGTATTAGAAAAATTGGTTTTAATACTATATTTGTGGATAACATACACTCATTTTTTGGTTACTCGAGTTTAATAACATCTTACAAGAAAACTCATGTAACAATAATTTCAAAAAGTGGAAAAACATTAGAAGTTAAAAATATTATTAACTTTTTAATAAAAAACAACGTTACTTATTCAATTTGAACTAAAAATACAAAAATAAAACCCGAAAATTGTAAAAATATACTTCTTTTAGAAAGTATTGAGCAAAATTATCGTATTAGTCATATTGGATCAAAAATTTCAGCATTCTTAATTAGTGATATTATTTTTTCTTACTTATCATCAGTTATTGATCAAAAGAAAATAATTTTTAAAGAAATTAACAATCAAATAAAAGAATGAAATTCATTGCTTCCTGATATGGAACAAAAAGGAGAAAACTAAAGAAAGAGGCAATTTAAAATGCCTCATTTTTTTTAGTTTTCTTTTTTATTTTGTTTATAAAATGACATGAAAAAAATTATTCCCTTATATTAAAGGGATAAAAGAATTGAAAGAAAATTATTAAAAAAAATAGATTATTATATAATATTAAAGCAATATAGGAATATTGCCAAAGTGGGAGATATTTTTAATTAAAATATCGTTGGACCACAATATCGAAAGGATACATAAATATGGCAAAAAAAGAAATTCAAAGAATTGCTAAATTGCAATTCCCTGCTGGTAAAGCTAAACCAGGTCCAGCTTTAGCTGGTGTTGGTGTTAACATGCCAGAATTTACAAGAGCATTTAATGACGCGACTAGAGATAGAGGTGACGAACCAGTTCCAGTAAAAATTATCGTTTACAAAGATAAAACATTTGAATTCCAATTATTCACATCTCCAGCATCATACAAAATTAAACAAGCTGCAAACTTACAATCTGGATCAAAAAATTCTAAAACTACAATTGTTGCAACAATTTCAAAAGACCAATTAAGAGAAATTGCTGAATATAAATTACCTGATTTAAACACAAATGATATTGACGCCGCTATGGCTACAATTGCTGGTACAGCTAAACAAATGGGTGTTTTAGTTGAAGGATACGACGACATTTTTAAAGCTAAAGCCGCTGCTAAAGCCGCTGCTAAAGCCGAAAAATTAGCACAATTAAAAGAAGCAGAATTAGAAGCAGATTTAGCTAATTTAGCTGAAACAAAAGGACAATCAATTGAAGTTAAAACAATTTCAGATGAAGAATCTGAAAATATAGAAGAAGGAGCAAAATAATTATGGCTAAAAGATTATCAAAAAACCTTAAAAACGCTCGTGAATCATTTGATAGAACTATTGCTTACGAATTAGAAGAGGCTATTGAATTAGCTAAAAAAACTTCATATGCAAAATTTGACGCTTCAATTGACTTAGCTTTTAATTTAAACTTAGACGTTCGTAAAGCCGACCAACAATTACGTGGTGCAGTATTACTTCCACATGGTACAGGTAAATCAATTACTGTATTAGTAGCAACAAATAATGTAGAAAAACAAAAACTAGCTAAAGAAGCTGGTGCCGACTTTGTATTAGATGGTCCAGCGCTTGAACAAAAAATTAAAGAAAATGACTTTAATTTTGATGTTATGGTTGCAGATCCAACAATGATGCCTTTATTAGGAAAATACGGTAAAGTTTTAGGTCCTAAAGGTTTAATGCCAAACCCTAAAACAGGAACTGTTACTCCAACTCCAGAAAAAGCTGTTGAAGAACTTAAAAAAGGTAAAGCTAACTATCGTACAGATAAAGCTGGAATCGTACATTCATTAATTGGTAAATCAAGTATGGATACTGAAAAACTAGTTGAAAATGCTAAAACTCTTATTTCTTTAATCAAAAAACTTAAGCCAGCTGCTGTTAAAGGTACATATATGTTGAATTTAACAGTTTCAGCATCAATGGGACCAAGTGTAAAGATTAAAATAGAAAAATAGGTTTAATACCTATTTTTTTATAAAATTTTATATTTAAAAATTGCAATTTTCACAATTGCAATTTTTAAAATTAAATGTGGTTAAATATTAAAGCTAATATAATAGTAATACCTATACCTGTTATTAGACCAATGATTGCTGGTCAAAATAGCTTAATTTTTTCTACAGAAAATTTTTTCATAATATGTCCTTATTATTTTTTATAAATATATCGTAATTATAACATTATTTTTAAAAAATATGAAATTTATTCCTCATCATCTCATTCAAATTCAAATCCAAAAATAGATACTGTATCTCCTTTTTGGATGTTTTGCTTAATTAATTCGTCTCAGACACCAATTTTTTTCAATATATTATTAAATCTAACTAAGTTATCGTAAGTATTAATCGGGGTTCTATAATATAATTCTTCAACTTTTTTTCCGCTAACGTTAAAGTAACCTCTATATTCCTGTTTTACTATAAAATCTGGCTCAAATTCGATTACTTTGTACTCTTCCTCATCTTCTTCATCTATTGTTGAGTAATCAAAGTTTTTAATTAGATCTCATAATTTACCTTTTAATTCGTTTAAATTTTCTCTAAAAATAGCAGAAATTTTAACGATTGGAATTAATGGATATTTTTCCTTAAATTTAGATATATTTTTTTCAAAATTTGGTAAATCACTTTTATTAGCAACAACTAATTGAGATTTATTTTCTAATTTTAAATTATATGATTTTAATTCATTGTTTATTATTTCGAAATCTTCGATTGGATTTTTTTCTTCAGAACCAAAGTCAATAATATGTGCAATAACTTTGCAACGCTCAATATGTTTTAAGAATTGTGTCCCTAAACCTTTGCCTAAGGAAGCTCCTTTTATTAATCCTGGTAAATCTGCAACAGTATATGAATTATCGAAAAATTCAACCATACCTAGTTGTGGTACTAATGTTGTGAATTCGTATTCTGCTGCTTTTGCTTTAGCATTGGAAATAGCACTTAATAAAGTAGATTTACCAGCAGATGGTTTACCAACAATACCTACATCAGAAAGTATTTTTAAAACTATTTTTGCTTCAAAACTTTCTCCAGGCATACCGTTTTCGCTTATTCTTGGTGCGGTGTTTTTTGGTGTTTTAAATTTATTATTACCACGACCACCTTTACCTCCGGAGGCAATAAGGTATGGTGTATTAGGTTCTATTATGTCTGCAATTTGTTTATCATTTTTATAAACTAATGTTCCAACAGGGACTTTAATATATGTATCTTTTGCGTTTGCTCCGTATAAATTTTTTGGACCACCTTTTACTCCGTCTTCGGCTTGAATTATTTTATTACTATAAAAACTTAGTAATGTATTTTTTCCAGAATCTCCAATAAAATAAATGTGTCCACCTCGACCACCATCTCCGCCGTCTGGACCACCTTTATCAACGTGAGCTTCTCTACGGAATGAGATCATACCATCTCCACCCTTTCCGGCTTTTAGTTTAACCGTAACTTCATCAATAAATTTTGCCATTTATAACCTCCTGTTTTTAACTTTAAATTAATTATTTTAATAAAATTATTATTTAAAAATATTGAATTTATATATATGTTTTTGTTTTAAAACTATTGTATTAATTATATCATAATAAAAAATGAGTTTTTAAGCTAGAGATATAAAATATTACTTTTTATCTCTTTTTAATTCATAAATCATATCTCTAAGTTCGATTGCTTTTTCATAATCTCTTTGTTTTGAAGCTTCTTCCATTTTTTTAGTTAATTCTTCTATTATGTTAACTATCTCTTTTTTCTTAAATTTGGATTTTCTATTTAAAATTAAATCTAATGAATTGTTTGTGCCGTCACCATAAATAGATTCGGGTATTTCTTTTAAAATAGTTTTTGGAATTATATTATGTTTTCGGTTATATTCCTCTTGTATTTTTCTTTTTTCTATATTATCTTCTATACATTCTTTCATTGCTTGAGAAATTTTATCTGCATAAAATATTGCCTCACCTTTGGCGTTTCTAGATGCTCTACCAACTATTTGCTTTAAGCTAGTAGCACTACGCATGAAACCTTGTGCGTCAGCTTCTAAAATTAATACTTTTGTAAGTTCAGGTATATCTATCCCTTCTCTTAATAAATTTATACCAACAATTGTTTCGTAGTCTCCAAGCCTAAATTTTCTTATAATTTCATTTCTTTCAAATGTATTGTGTTCAGAATGCACATATCAACTTTTTATTCCTAAATTAATCAAGTATTCATTTAACTTTTCCGCACTTTCTTTCGATGTTGTAAGCACAATAGTTCTACCATCACTCTCTCTTTCTTTTATTATTGTGTCATAAATATCATCAACTTGATTTAAAGTTGGCTTAATACTAATTTTAGGATCAAGCAATCCTGTTGGTCTAACATACATTTTAGCAATATTATTTTTTGAAATATTCACTTCATATTCGCTAGGTGTAGCTGAAATAAATATTTTGGTAAAGTCAAAATTTTCAACAACTTCATCATAACTAAGGGGTCTATTTTCTTTAGCGGAAGGTAATCTAAAACCGTAGTTAACCAAATTGTCTTTTCTTGCTTGATCACCTTTGTACATACCACCCATTTGTGGCACAGTAAGGTGCGATTCATCTATTATCATTAAAGAGTCTTTTGGTAAATAGTCTAATAAAGTGTATGGTCTTTGCCCTATTTCACGGCCATCAAGGTACATTGAATAATTTTCGATGCCTTTACACATTCCGAATTCTTCCATTTCATCAATATCTGAAGTTATTCTTTGACTTAATCTTTGCGCTTCTAAAATTTTATTTTTACTATTAAAATAATTTAATTGTTCTTTCAATTCTTTCTTTATTTTTGGGATTATTATATCGTAAACATTATTGTCAACGGCATATTCATCTCCTGGAGAAAGAATATAAGCTATATGTTTCTTAATTAAGTTTTTGTTAAGAGGATCAACATTTGCAATTTCTTCAATTTCATCACCAAAAAAAGAAACACGTATCGCTTCATTTTCTTTGTCAGAAGGATAAATAAATACATTGTCACCTTTTACTGCAAAATTACCATTTTTCGGTGCTAAATCATTTCTTTGGTATTTTACTTTTGTTAAGTCTCTTATGAATGTTTTTAATTCTATATTTTGACCTTTAAAAAATCTATAAAAACTTTTTTTGTAGATTTCAGGGTTTAATGCACCATAAATTGCACTAACACTCGCAACCACAATTACATCTTTTCTATTTAAAAGAGAATTTATGGTGCTTAGACGCATTATTTCTATTTGTTCGTTTGTTTGCGATTCTTTTTCTATGTAGGTATCAGTGTCTGGTTTATAAGCTTCAGGCCTAAAATAATCAAAATACGAAATATAATATTCTACAGCATTATTAGGAAAAAAAGATTTTAACTCTGAATATAATTGACTAGCCAAAGTTTTATTGTGTGATATTAAAATTACGGGTTTATTAATTCTGCTTATGACATTAGCAATGGTAAAAGTTTTTCCCGACCCAGTAACACCATTTAATACAATATTCTTTTCATTGTTTTTGATTTTATCAACTATAAAATTTATTGCTTCAGGTTGACTTCCAGACGGTATCATTTTTGTTTCTAATTTAAAATTGCTCATATGTAAATTATATATAAAAAAACGAACTAAAAGTTCGCTTTTGGTTTTATTTTAAAAGTTTTGCTGCGTTTTTATCAATTATTACTGTTACATCATTGTGTGATTGTAAAAAGCTAGCTGGTACATCTTCTGTTATAGGTCCTTGAATCATTTTAAATATAGCATCTGCTTTATGTTCGCCATCAGCAAGTAAAATTATTTTTTTAGATTCTAAAATTGTACCTATTCCCATTGAAATTGCAGTTTGAGGAACGTCTTCTTTTTTATCAAAGTACTTTTGATTTGATTCGATTGTACTTTGAGTTAAGTTAACTTCACGAGTCCTATCTGTAATTTTTGAACCAGGTTCATTAAATGCTATATGACCGTTTGTACCTATTCCTAATATTGTAAAATCAATTCCACCTTTTTCTTTAATTAACTCTTCGTATTGTTTTGCATTTAATTCTATATCTCCGTTACCTAGAGGTAGATTAATATTTTCTTTTGAAATATTAATGTGATTGAATAAAACATCATGCATAAAGTAGTAATATGAACATTTGCTTTCTCTCGGTATACCTACATATTCGTCTAAATTAAAACTTGTTAATTTAGAAAAGTCTAATTCACCATTTTTGTAGTATTCAATTAAATTTTTATATGTTGCTATTGGAGAGTTTCCTGTCGCAAAACATAAATTTGTGTTTGGTTTATTATTTATTTGTTCTTTAATAATTTTAGCAGCTTCAAAAGCTACTTCTGTTGCGTTATTTTTTATAATTACTTTCATATTTATCCTTTTATTTTTTTACCATCAATATAAACTTCTTTTATCTTCAAAGTTTCGTTGTCTAAGATTACTAAATCAGCTAGAAATCCGGTTTCAATTTTACCTAAATTTTGTATATTTAAATATTTAGCCGAATTATATGATGTCATTTTAACAGCATCGTTAAGTGAATAACCAATTTTGACAATATTTTTAAATGCATCATGAATAGTGATTCCAGAACCTGCTATAGTGTTTGTACCTTTTAATGTGATTAAATTTCCTTTTTTAATAACAGGTATATCACCTGAAATATTTTCCCCATTAGGTGCATAAGCAGGTTTTATAGAATCAGATATTGCTATTATTTTATCTACACCTTTTAATTTAATAGAAAAATCAATAGATTCCTTTGAAACGTGTAATAAATCTATTATTAATTCTGTATATACATCATTATTATATAGAGCCGCTTCCAATAATCCTGGATTACGAGAATCTACACCTGACATGGCATTTCACATATGACAAACTGAGTAACATCCATTTTTAAAGAAATTGTCAGCAATTTGGAATGAAGCACTGCTATGTCCAATTGAACCAATAATCCCTAATTTAGATTGCATATATTTAAAAACATCTAGATTTACCATTAATGGGTCAAAAGAAATTTTCTTTAACATATTGTTTGAGGTTGCATACATTTTATCGATTCTACTTTTTGTACCTTTAATTAAATATTCAGGTTTATGTGCCCCTTTTTTTGACATTCCAATGAAAGGACCTTCGATATGTATTCCCAAATTACGAGAAACTCATTTTTTATTTTCTGAAACATCTTTCAAAGCTTTTAAAATAGTTTTTCAAGAGTTTGTCATTGCAGTTGGCATAAATGAAGTAACACCATGTTTTGCAAGTTTTCTAGAGATTATCTCAACAGCTTTAGTACCATCCATAACATCTTGGTTATATATACCGTGAATATGTGTGTCAATAAAACCTGGAACTAATATATTTTTACCTTCGCCTTCCTTTTCGACAACTTCAAATATTTTGTTATCCATTATGTATACATCAGCGTTTTGTATTGTACTTTCAGGATTAATGATTTTTACATTTTCAATTTTAATAATATTTTTATTCATGTTCAATAACCTTTCTTAAGTTAGAGTTATTTTTATTTAGTAAATCCACTGCCTGTTTATAATCAATGTTTTTTAATATCATAACTATGGCTGTTTTAGCGTTTTGTCTAGCTTCATTATATTTTTCTTTTGCATAATCAAAATCAACATTTGCAATATCTACTATCATATTTATTGATCTTTTTACTAATTTTTCGTTTATAGGTTTGACATCGATCATGTATTCATCATATACTTTTCCGGTCTTTATTGCTGTCATTGTTGAAATTGAATTCAATATTAATTTTTGCATTGTAGCCGCTTTTAGTTTTGTTGATCCTGAAATAACTTCATTACCTAACTCTAATACTAATGTAAAATCAGCAAATTCTTCGATAGCACCATTTTTGTTATTTGATATTAAAACTGTTTTTGAACCTTTTTCTTTGGATTTTGCAAGAAAACCTTTTACATATTTGGTATTTCCTGAAGCGCTTAAACCTATTACTAAGTCGTTTTTATTAATTTTATTTTCAATTGCATTTGATTCTCCGAGCTTAAAATCGTCTTCATTCATTTCAAGGGAATCTAAAACTGCATCGTCACCGCCGGCTATTACATATTTAAATCAATTTTTTTCTCCATAAGTTGGATAAAAATCTAATGCATCTAGCATTCCTATTCTTCCACTAGTACCTGCACCAATATAAAAAACTCTTCCATTTTTATTAATAGATTCAATACACATTGATGCTATTTTTTCTATGTCTTTTGAATGTTCTTTATAAGTATCAGCAACTTTATAGTTCGCTTCAACAAATAAATTGTTTAATTCGTTTAATTCGTATTTATCTAATTTTTTCATATTGTTCCTCAACTTTTAATATATTAGGTTCAAACATATTTTAGTTTTAAAACTTATTACTAAAATATAAATGAATAATATATGTTTTTATATTTTTATATATAACAAAAAGTAGTTTTTTTCAAAAATATAATGAATACTTTATGCAAAAATATTTTTATCTTTTTTAAAATGTTTAAATAATATTGAGCGACCTAATAGTTGCTCGACTAATGAAAGGTTATTTTATTTAATAAAAATGTCTAAAAAAATGTCAAATAAATTATCCTCATTACACAAATCACAATATGCATATATTGCTTTATGAATATTATTCGCAGTATTACTTGTGGCAGTTGTACTTCTAAGTACACTATACACAAAACCTGAAGATGCGGCCGCTATCGCATCAAGAGCGAATACTATTGCTGCAATTGCGCTATTATTCGTTATTGTGTTTTTAGGAGCAATCGTTGCTACAGTTTATGTACACGGTTTTGTGCTTAAAAAAGCTCAAAAAAATTCAATTTCAAAATCTGGAGGTAAAAAATAATGATGTCAATGTCAAAAAATAACCAACAAACCAGTTTTTGAACAAAAGTAATGTCAAAATTAAGCTCAATTGGTGCTACACTTATGTTCCCTATCGCAGTTTTACCAGTTGCAGCCGTTCTTTTAAGAATTGGTGCTGAAATCCCAACAGATACAGCATTCTCAAAATTAATTCAAGAAATCATTATCAAACCTGGTGCTGCAGTATTTGATAATTTACCAATTTTATTTGGTGTAGGTTTAGCTTTTGGATTTACAAAAGATAAACGTGCGGAAGCCGCATTTGCCGGATTAATAGCTACATATATTGTTATAGCTTTAGTTCCTTCATTTACAACAGGATTCTACGGAAATGTTGCATTTAGTGAAGGAAATGGTTTTGAAGCCTTATTTGGTGGAAAATATAATGCGGTTTTAGGAGGAAACGTACTTAATGGACTTGCAATTGGTGCTTTAGTTGCGTATGTATACAACAATACAAATTCAGTTAAATTACCAAAAGTTCTTGGTTTCTTCTCAGGAAAAAGATTAGCTCCAGCATTAGCTATCATTTCTGGTTTAGTATTCTCATTCGTATGAGCAATTGTTTTCCCATGAATAGCATACGTAATTTACTTAATTTCTAAAGCTATGTCAGATGCAGTTTCAATAAAAGAAGGTTCAGATTTTGAATCAGCTAGATGAACAAGAGCTGCAATTATGGGAGTTTATGGATTTATAAATAGATTATTAATTCCATTTGGATTACACCACATTCCAAATAACTTATTCTGATTCCAATTAGGAACATTCGCTAAAGAAGGTGGTGCAGCAGGCGAAACAGTTAACGGAGATATTTTCATCTTCTTACAAGGTGTTGCTAAAGGTAACCCTGGTGGAATCTTCCAAGCAGGATTCTTCCCAATGATGATGTTCGGTTTACCAGCTTTAGTTTTAGCATTTGTTAAAACAGCTGCTACAAAAGAACAAAAAACAAAAGTTATTGCTTTATTTGGTTCAGCAGCCGTAGTTTCATTCTTGACAGGTATTACAGAACCAATCGAATTTGCGTTCTTATACATTTCACCACTTCTATACTTCATTCACTCATTATTAACAGGAATATTTGCATTTATTACAGGTGCATTCGGAATTCAATTAGGATTCGGATTTAGTGCTGGATTTATGGACTTCGTTCTTTCAATTCCTAAATCATTAAGAATTATTAATGAATCTGGTTACGAAGGTGCTGCTAAAGTTATGGCAAATCCATTCTGAATTTTACCATTAGGATTATTAACAGGTGTAACATACTACTTCACAGGTTACTTCATGATTACAAAATTAAACTTAAGTACACCAGGACGTGGAGCCGGAGTTATTGCAGATAGTGAACAAGAAGAAACAACTTCTACAACAGAAGAAGGTGAATTATCAGCAAAAGCTAAAAAAATTGTTAGTGCATTTGGTGGATGAGACAATATTGTTGAATACAACAACTGTGCAACAAGATTAAGATATACAGTTAAAGATTCTTCAAAAGTTAACGAAGAAGAACTTAAAAAATCAGGAATTTTTGGACTATCAAAAGTTTCAGATACAGGATATCATGCAATTGTTGGTGTTGAAGCAGAAAGTTTAAACAACGAAATAGTTTCAAACAAAGGTGCAAAATTACAATAATATAATTTAAATAATATAATAAAAATTCAAGTATTTAAGATGCTTGAATTTTTTTAAATAAAAAAGTTCTAATTAATATTTACTTAGAACTTTCAAGTTTTAAATATGCAACTTGTGCAATCATTGCTCCATTATCGGTGGAGTATTTTAGCGATGGAATAATTGCATCTTTGTGTAATTTTAAAAATTCATTTCTAAGAAAAGTATTTGCGCTAACACCACCGCCTAATACAATACTTTTTGGATTATATTTTTTTATTGCAACACTCATCTTTTCAATTAAATATTCAACAGCAATTTTTTGAAAACTAGCGGCTATTTTATTTTTATCAATTGAATTATTTTTCATTTTTTCAGAATTAATTAAATTTAAAACCTGAGTTTTTAAACCGCTAAAAGAAAAATCTAATTCATTTTCTGTTTTAGGCTTTGTAAAGTTAAAAAAATCTCCTTTGTAATTTTGATAAATCTTATCTATTAATGGTCCTCCAGGAAAACCTATACCAGTTCTAGAGGCAACTTTATCAAACACTTCTCCAACAGCATCATCCAAGGTTTCACCTACAATTTCAAAATTATTGTAATCTTTTGCATATAAAATTTGGGTATGTCCTCCTGAAACTAATAGGCATAACGATGGAAAAAAAATCTTTTCTGTTATTGTAGCAGACAAGAAGTGACCATGTAAATGATTTACCGGAATTAGAGGTTTATTCATAGATATAGATAATGCACTCGCAAATAAATAACCAATTTGTAAAGAACCTATTAATCCAGGTTCTTTAGTATATGCTATATAATCAATCTCGGACAAATTATATTTTTTCATGATTTCATTTTGTAGTATCGCTATATTTTTAACATGTTCTCTAGATGCCAATTCAGGTATAGTTCCGCCATATTTTTCAAAAATATCAGTTTGAGAAATTGATCACATATCTAATATTTTTCCGTTTTCCATTATTGCAATTGAAGTGTCATCATGAGAGGTTTCTATGCCAATTATTTTCATTACTTAATTTCTCCTATTTGAGGCATTTTAATGTATAAAGGTTCAATTTCCAATAAATTTTTAGTTTTGAAAATATCTTTATAATTTACGAAATTTAATTTCATTTCAAAATAATTTATCTTACTTTTTTGTTTACCGTTATCATCTAAAATTTTAATTGATGTTTTAATTTCTTTATTTAAATCTAGTTTGTTATAAAAATACATTTTTTTACCTTGAGCATCAATAAAAAAATCTTTTTGATTTGGATTTTGAATTTCTAATATAAAAAAAGAATTTGTGTAAAATAAGTTTTTATTTTCCAACATTGCCATTGTCCTTAAAAAAACCAAACTAGATCTTACTCCTGTGAAGAAACCAGGACCGACATTTGTATAATATGCATCAATTTTTTTATTAGTTAAATTGTTTCTACTTAATATTTTTTTGTATTGATCGACAATTAAATCGACTTTCTTTTTATAACCTTCTAAAATTATTGAATCAACTACATTAAAATTATTATCAAATAAAAAAATAACAAAATCAGTTGATGAAGTGTCTAAAAATATATTCATTTTATTTCTCCTCTAATTCAATAAATCTTTGGTCATTAATTATACTAATCTTAATTTTTGTAAAATTATCAAACTGATATTTTAAATATTCAGACCATTCGATGGCAACAATATTATCTTCGAAATAATCTACAAATTCGTCTAAATCTCCCTTGTAGTTATATAAATCAATATGTATAAGTCCGTTATATGTTTTCATGTAATTAAAACTTGGAGATGTAATTTTGTCTTTTATTTCTAGTTGTTTTGCTAACAACTTAACGAAAGTTGTTTTGCCTGAACCTAAATCACCGTATAATAACAAAATTTTATTTTTCTTAATCAATGGTAATATTTTTCTTATAAAATCATCCAATTCTTGTAAATCATTAATTTTTATTTTCATCATTCTTTTCTCAAAATTTATTTATATCTTTTTTAGTAGCTACTACGACCGCTTCTGGTCCAACATGAATCAAAATAACAGAAGGAATAAATGCACTTTTTGCTATTATGTCATATTTGTTTTTTATATATTCTATATAATAGTTAATTGTCTCTAAATCAGAAGATATTATCAATATATCCGTATTATAATTATGTTTTTTTAATTTAGATTCAATTTCTTTCTCTACCGTTCTATTAAAAACTAGACCTTTACCTTGTTTTAAAAGCTCTCCGTTTTCGAACCTTATCAATGGTACTACTTTAAGGAGTTTTGCAAGTGTGGCTGCAGCGGGTGTTAAACGTCCTCCTTTAAGTAAATAATTATTATATTTCGGTATTAAAGTAACGTCTAAATCTTCGTCTCATGGCTCAACCTGTTTTATCGAATATTCTAAATCATTAGTTTCTTTGTATGTTTTAATAAATTTATTAACTTGCATTTGCAGTGTTCCTGAAATATTTACCGATTCAATAACTCTAAGTTTAGGATAATCTTTTTCTAAATTTTTTAACATTGAGTATTGACTTGATAAGTATTTTGAAATAGGAAAAACCACTATTTTATCATATTCTTTTGATAATTTTTCGATCATTTTGCAAGAATAACCTATTGGTGTAGCGGATGTAGAATATGTTTTAGTTTCTAAATTAAAATTTTCAAAAATATTGTAATGACTAATATCTATTCCATCATAAAAATTTTTACCATCAATTTCAATAATTAGAGGTAAAAAATAAAAACCTTTCGAGTTTGCTTCTTTTTCTGTTAAACCAATTGATGAATCCACTACTATTGCTATTTTTTTCATACGTATATTATAATATAAAATAACAATTAAATGTGTTATAATATAAAAATGATTATATGCAATGTTTTAAATGAAAATTTCGCAAATACAAGTATTGTTTTTGTTAATTCAAATATTAAAAAAATTAATAAAATTTATGGTGATAAAATAGTATTTTTTGTTGACGAAAACAAGAATGTTTCTTCAATAAATATTTTGGATAATAAGAAGTATTTTATTGAAAATAATAATAAATTTTTTAGATTAAGTAGCGAGCAAATTAATATCATTAAAGATGAGGCTAATAAACTAGGATTAGTGATAAAACCTATAAAAATGTTTCAATATGGTAAAATCCTAAAAAGAACTATTCATGAAAAAAGTAATAAATTGTTTGTTTTAGAGGTTAATTTTAATGAAGAAAAAACTACTCAAATAATAACGAATACATTGGATACTTTAGAAGGAAAAGTGTGTGTGTTTGCTAGAATTGGGGCAACCACCTTCTCAGGACTTGAAATTTTAAGTGGTAAAGTTATGAATATAGAAAGTAACGGTATGGTAACAAGCTATAAAACATTAGGAATTGAAAGAGATGGTTTAATTTTTGGCGATGAGACACAAGTGGGACAGGAGTTTGATTTATGTCAAGACATTTAGTTTTAAAAGACCTTGAAAAAAGAGGTATTCTCAAAGATACAAGTAATATTGAAAAGTTTTATAAAACTGACGATGAAAGTGCTGTTTACGCTGGTTTTGATCCTACAGCTGATAGTTTACACCTTGGTAATTATATTCAAATTGCAATACTTTTAAGGTTTAAATCATATGGTTGAAAAGTTATTGGTGTTTTGGGTGGTGCTACCGGTATGATTGGAGACCCTTCTTTTAGAGATAGCGAACGTCAATTGCTTGATAGCGAAACTTTAAATAAAAATAAAAATAAAATTAGACAACAACTAGAAGGATTTGGGATAGAAGTTATTGATAATTTTGAATTTTATAAGGATATGAATTTTTTAACATTTTTAAGAGATGTTGGAAAATTAGTAAACATATCAACAATGATTAATAAAGATTCAGTTGCTAGAAGATTAGAAAAGGGATTGAGTTTTACTGAATTTTCATATCCGTTGATACAAGGGTGAGATTTTCTTCAACTTTATAAAAAGTACAATGTACGTGTCCAATTTGGCGGTTCAGATCAATGAGGAAATATTACAACAGGTTTAGAAATAATTTCTAAAGTTGTTGGAAACGATCATGAAGCTTTTGTGTTTACTTCCGGGCTTCTTACTGATGAGAATGGTAATAAATTCGGTAAATCCACAGGTGGAGGTAGTTTGTGACTCGATAAAGAACGTACAAAGCCTTTTAATATGTATCAATTTTTAATAAAACAAACTGATACTATAGTAGAAAAATTACTTTTATGATTAACTTTTTTACCTATTGAAAAAATAAATGAAATTATGGAAATTCATGATTCTAATACATCATCTCAATATGCTCAAAAAACACTAGCATACGAGGTTATTAAAAATATTCATGGAGAAAACGAGGCTATTAAATCAAAAACAATAAGCGAAATTTTATATAATAAAAAACTTGATTTGAGTAGTTTTGATTCTAATATTTTATCTTCTCTTGAAAAAGAAATACCTTTAGTAGAAATTAAAAAAGACTCTAATTTAATAGAACAATTAATCAATAAATCAATTTTAAAATCTAAAAGAGAAGCAAGAGAATTTATCCAAAATAAGGCAATTAAATTTAATTTAAAGCCAGTAAACGAAGATTTTGTTGTTTATTCAGAATATTTTAACAACAAATACGCGTTATTGCACGTTGGTAAAAAAATTATTTATATTGTTAAAATAATTTTTTAATTTTAATAAATAAAAAAATCGCATTTTGCGATTTTTTTATTCTTCTTCTTCATCGTACTTATCGTTATTTGAAGAATTATTACCTTCTTCGTAACTAGCAGTGTATTTACAATTAGGAAAATTACTACATCCGATAAATTTTTGTCCTTTTTTATTATTTCTAATAAGTAATTTATTTCCACATTGTGGGCAATTTTCATCAAGTTCAATTAATTCAAATTGAACTACACTCATTTTACCTGTAGCTTGTTCTAATGCCACTTGAAATTTGTTTCAAAAAGCTTCCATTAAATTATTTTTTTCGAGTTCATTATCTGCAATTTTGTCTAATTGCTCTTCAACTGAAGCTGTATACAATTCATTAAAAATATCTGGAAAGGCATTTATTAAAGAATCACTTACTTTTATACCAAATTCTGTAGGTACAAGTTGTTTACCTTGCATATTAACATAAGCACGATCTTTTATTATTTTAATTGTTGAAGCAAAAGTTGAAGGTCTACCTACTTTTATTTCATCTAGTTTTTCAATTAATGTTCCATCATTATATCTTGGAGCAGGTTTTGTCTCATGTTCTTCAAAATTAAATTGTTCGACAGCAACAATTTGATTTAGCTGATAATTTGGATCATTTTGTTCTAATTCTTTATTTGTAACTATATAATAACCATCAAAAATAATTTTTGAATAAGTGTTTTTAAACATATATTCTTTAGTTTTATAAGTATATTGTTTACTTTCTCTAATAGGTTGTTTTATTAGCGCCATTAAGGTGTTTTCATAAATTAATTTATAAACTTTTAACTCACTTTCTGACATTTCGGGATACTTACTTTTTGCTAATTCTGGAGTCAGTTCTAAATCTGTTGGTCTAATAGCTTCGTGGGCATCTTGATCACCACTAAAGCCTTTTATTTCTTCAGCTATATAGTCTTTTCCTCATTTTTTAGCAATAAATTTATGAGCTTCATTCACAAAAGTTTGCGACATTCTTGAACTATCGGTTCTTGGGTAACTTATTAATCCTCCATCTCCATAACCCTCATAAAGATTTTGTGCCGCAGATTGTGTAGAAGAAGAACTTAATGGGCTTTTTTTGTATAATGTAGCTTGTTTGAAAGGTGTTAATGCTCCAACTTTTCTTTGACTTTTTGTTATATTAATTACTTCTAATTTTAGATCTATGTTTTCAAAATCTTTTTTAATTTTATCGATATCTTTTGTTTCGATTCATTCTCTTTTTTCTGAACTATTTTCAGAATTAAAATACATAGCTAAAACATCATTATTTACTAACTTTGCATTCAACTTGTAATATTGCTCAGGTATAAAAGCATTTATCTCTTTTTCTCTATCTACAACAAGCTTAAGTGCAATTGATTGAACTCTACCCGCAGTTGGCGTACCAGGAGAGTTTTTGAATTTTTTTCTAATCAATTGACTTACTCTAAAACCAATGATACGATCTAACATTCTTCTAGATTTTTGTGCATCAACTAAACCTTCATCTAGTACGCTTGCCTTTTCAAAAGATTTTAAAATTGCATCTTTTGTTATTTCGTTATATTTAATTCTTGAGTACATTTCAGGTTTTATTTTGAAATATTCAACAATATGTGATCCTATCGCTTCACCCTCACGGTCAGGGTCTGTTGCAATGTAAACATGTTTAGCTTCTTTTAATGCACTTTTTATTCCGCTAACTAATTTACTTTTGCCTCTTTCTAGAGAATAAGAAGGTTCTCAATTTTCAAAATCAATACCTAAACCGTATTCTCCGCTTGTTTTCATTTTTAAAAAATGACCTACTGAAGCAATAACTTCATAATCGTCACCTAAATATTTTTTAATTGTATTTACTTTATTTGGTGACTCGACAATAACTAAATTTTTCATAACCATAAATATATCACAATTATTAAGTTTTTTGTCAAGTTTTTCATTTTAATATTTATTAAATTTATAATTTAAATTTCTTAAAATATTATTAAGAAAATATACAAAATTTTATATAATTAACTATGAGTATGTATAGAGTACTCCTTGGCAAATATTGCCCAGAAAGACCAAAAGGAGATAAAAAATGGTTAAATACGAAATTATGATGATCGTTGATCCTAAAGCAGACTCTAAAATTGCATTTGATTTACTTAATGAAGTTTTCGGTGCAGGAGTTAAAAAAGCTGAAAAATTAGAGAAAAACGAATTAGCATACGAAATAAATAAATCTAAATTTGCACAATACATTCAAGCAGAAGTTGAAACGGAAGCTAACTTACCTGCGGAATTTACACGTCGTGCAAATATCATTAAACAAATTTGAAGAACACTTGTAATTAATTTAGATAGCGAAAAAGGTTTAAATAGTTCTAAAAAAGAAAAACCAAACAGAAAAAGAAGAACATTCAAACCATACGATAAAAACAACACAAGAAATGAAAATAACTCAACTGAAAATACTGAAAAACCAAGAAGACGTACAACAGTAAAAACTGAAAAAGTTGAAAAATAATTTTCGAGAAAGAAAGGTAGTTATTTAATATGAATAAAGTTATTTTAATAGGTAGATTAACATCTACCCCTGTGTATAACGCAACAAGCTCAGGTGTAGGATACACAAGATTCACATTAGCAATAAATAGAAGAATATCAAATTCTTCTAATAATGAAATTACTGATTTTATTAATGTTATTGCTTGAAGATCTACAGCAGAATTAATTGCGAAAAACACAACAAAAGGTTCTAAAGTTATGATAGAAGGTAGTATACAAACAAATACTTATACTTCTAGAGAAACTAATCAATTAGTTAGGTCGTTTGATGTTGTTGTTGATACATTTGAATTCTTGGAATCTAAAGATGAATTCCAAAGAAGATTGAGAAATAACGACAATAACAACCAACAAATGCCAAATAATGGATTTAATAATAATTTTAATAATAACTATCAACAACAAAATAATTTTAACAATCAAAACCAATGACAAAATAATAATTCGGTTCAAAATAATGTTATGAATAGTAAACATAACTTCGAAGATATTACAAGCGGATATTCTGAAAACGAAAATAATGAACCGGATGACCAAGAGGTTTTTGGTTAATATTTCAAGGAGATTAATATGGCTTACAACAAACGTAAAAAAGTTTTTTCAAGTAGAAGAAAAGTGTGTTCATTTTGTGAAAACAAATCTAACTATGTTGACTACAAAGACGTTGAATTATTAAACGGTTATGTATCAGCAACTGGACAAATTAAATCAAGATCAATTACAGGTACATGTGCAAAACATCAAAGAAAAGTATCTACAGCTATTAAAAGAGCTAGATTTATTGCTTTAATGCCTTACACAGTAGTTCGTGTTCGTAACTTATCAAAATAATTAAATTAATAAGTTACTACAAATTCATAATAAAAACCTCTCAATTTAAGTTTTGAGAGGTTTTTGTATTGATTAAATTTTAATCAGTAATTATTTTATTTTTGTTTACAAATTCTTTTTTAGAAGAACTTAAAATCATTATTGTGGCAACAAAAGTTGCAAACGGAACGATGAATCCAATTAATAACAAAGTTCTAATTTTGTCTTTTGTATTTATAGCTAAAATAATATGAGTAACAAGTATTACTATAGAAAATGCAAATAATAAAATTCCTATTATTATAGAACCGATTAAAACTCCCTTAGCACTATTATAAACTTCACTTTTGTTTGTGTAATAATTACCATATCCATAATTGTTATAATTGTTGGTTGCTTTTACAGCGCTTGTTACGTTTATGGCTATAATTACTATTATAAGTATTAAGATAAGAATTTTACTTAATAAATTTGTTAAAGCTAATTTTTTATTTTTATCCATTTTTACCTTTCTTTTTTAATTAATCAATATAATTCTAAAAAAAAAAAAAAAAACGGAAGTATTTTTTCAAAATTTTATTATTCATTTTTTAAATTAAAAATTTTTCAAAGTAGACATAGGTAAAAAATGTATTTTTAAAGTGATATAATTTTATATAGATAGGAGTTATTATGGATTTTCATGAAAAAAATTTAGCAAGACAAAGTATTAGAGAATATGATTTAAATCATCCACTTTCTGAAAAAGAAAAAGAATATATTATAGATGCAATTAAAAATACACCAACTTCTTCGAACTGACATTCATCAAGTGCTATTGTTATTACTGATAAAACTATATTAAATAAAATAGCGGAACTTTATCCTAAAGGAACTCACATTAGAACAGCTTCTATTTTTGTTATATTTTTAGCAGATTTTAATAGGATGAATATGGTTTTAAAAAGTAATCCTGATGTTAAATTTAATAAGAATTCAACAGAAACATATACTATAGCTGTTGGCGATGCCTTTATTCAAGCTACTAGCGCACAAGATCAAGCAATTGATTTAGGGCTTGGAACATGTTTTGTTGGTTTTGTTAGACATGTAGCAAAAGAAATAATTGAACTATTAAATATAAAAGGACAAGCATTTCCGGTCATTGGTCTTACAATTGGTAATAAACTTAATAACAATACTTTAGTTAAGCCTAAAATTAATCGTGTATTTATGAATAATTATGATATTGAAAGAATATCTTCGGATATAGAGGAATATAATCCAAAATTAGTGGATTATATAAAGGAATCTTTTCCAAATATAGATCCTTTAAATTATGTGGACTCTTCAATAAATTCGGCAAAAAGACATTCGGTTCAAACTGAACTTATTGAAGAAATTTGAGATTTAGAACTAACTAAATAAAAAAATGAAAGGAAGCATTTTCCTTTCATTTTAATTTTATTAAATATCTGATGTATTTTTTGTTGGTGTATATTCTATTAATTTATTATTGTCAAATTGGAATTCTGTAGGAATATTTGTTTTTTCAAAACCATTAGGGAATAGTCATGTATTTTTAACTTTATTTTCTTTAAAAAGTTTTTCCATACTTTCACGATATGAATTTTGTTGATCTTTCCCACCACCATAAATTAAATCATATTGTGGTAGGTTATAATCTCCGAATAAACCTTTATAATTATATCCTTCTGATCTAAAAGCAGATGATAATCCGGTTTTAGCTCCTTGAAAACTTGCGTGATATACAGAAACCATTTCGTTATTTTTTGTTCTCACACCACTTCCCGAAGCTCCACCACCCGGAACATAATTTCTTGGTAGATATTCAAGACCGTATAAAATGTATTTTTTGTTATCGTCAGAAACATATAAGTTATCAAATGGTTTTTGTTTTGCTCCTACGGTTGGTGAAGAAATGAAAGCGTCGACAACACCTGGTTTGTCTATAAAACCACGCCAAGCAACATTGTATGATAAAAAGTTACCACGGTCAAGTTTCTCTTTTGTTCTTTTATCGAACTCGTCTTCTGTCACAGTTTTATTATAATAATCCCCATCAGCATTTGTTCATAAGCTATAACCATGTTCACGAACTTTCATTTGATCTTCTTCAACGTATTGTTTTATAAATCAATCAAATCAGTTGTTAGATTTTGATTTAGGATAACCTAAAATAATTAATTGATCCAATTTATTTAAGTCTACATTTCTAGATAAAATAGGATTATTTATTTTTTCATAATTCTTTAAATATGATTCTGATTTAAACTTAACTTTATCTTCGTCCTTTCAATTTGCATAATCATTTGTTATTCATTTTGCAAATTCTTGAGGACTTTTACCTTTTAATTCGTTGGTTGAAATTTTTTCGAAATCAATTTCAAATATTGAAAAATCAAGAAATTCTTGTACATCCTTATATTTTTCTTGCTGTTTATTTATCAAATATTGTGATGGATTTGTTTTTAAATAATCTTTAGCATCAAAAATTCTTTTTAACGATTCTTTTTGAATAACTCCTGTATTATATTTATCAGAATCTAGTGGTATTACTTTTAATTTTGAATAATCACCTCTAACAGATTCCTTATTTACATTTGTTATTGACATTCCCGCAAATCTACTTGGATTTATTGCATCCGCAACATGTAAGTTTGTACCAAAGTAAAATTTAGTTGGATAATGTCCGCTTTCAGGTAACTCGTAATCCATAATTCAAATGGTTCCTGCAATAACATCCTGAGAGTCTATAAATTTATTTTGAATATCTCACATACTTTGTGCTTTTCTTATAAAGTTTTCTGCGTTTTGTTTGGTTTGTTCGTTTATTTCATTATCTGATTTTATTTTATTTAAAACAACATCTTTATATTTATTTAAGTAATCTGTGTAAATTCTAGCTGCACCATTTTCATCGCCATTCATTTGTTGAACTAATGCTCTAAAAATATCGATTGTTATTTGCTCTAAATAATCTTGAAGAGGATTTTCCATAGTATCGCCGTGTGCTTCGTTAATTCTTCTAATAAATTCATCTTTTGCGTTTTTGTCGTTTATTTTTTCTGCAAATTCTTTTAATTTTTCAGGGTTCTTAACGTGCTTTCTTAATAGGTTTCTTTGATTTTCATCTTCACTAGCTAAATAATTATTAATTTCTACGTGATATGTAATGTAAGATGCATCTAAATAATTTTTGTTTGTTATTGTTCTAGCTAAACCTTGATCGTTTCCAGGTTTTTTTCCTAAAGAATCTACTCACGAATCTTTTTTACCTATTTCCATTACATCATTTAAAGCTAAACCTTCTACACTATTGTTTGATCCATATTTTGGTAATGTAAATCCTTTATATACAGCACTTTCGTAAGGGCTAAAACCAACTTCCTCGGCCTTTTTATTGAAGAATTTTATGTTTTCGTCAGTGTTTGATGTTAATTCTGGTCTAATTGCTTGTAAATCGCCTGCACTTTTTATATAGTTCTTTAAAGCAGTTAAATAAATGTTATCGTCATATTTAAATTTTTCGATTGGAGTTTTTTTAACGTATTCTGTTATTTCGTTGTTTGATGTAGGTTTTTGTAATCCACCTAATTCAGTTCCACCGTATTGTTCTCCGTTTTCGTCAGTACCTTGTTGGTTGCTTTTAAAACCAGAAATTTGAATTTGTTTAACTTCTGATGTCTCTCTAGTTAATCTATTTTTAAATGTAACATAAAAAACAACATTTCCTGTTTTGTTTGGATTTTTTTCTCCTTCTACACCTTTTGCGTTATTTACTTCTATATCTAAGAATCATGCATATTCATCGGTAGGTACAAATTTATCTAATAACATATTTCTAATTACTTGTGAAGGTAAAACTTCAGATTTACTTTGATTTCTAATAGATTCAAATGCGAAATTAAAATGTGTTCCTTCAGCTGGGTCAGTAACTACTTCAGTGAATTTTTGTTTAGATAATTTTTTTTGTTCTTCGGTTGCAGGTTTTTCTGCTTCCTGAGTTGCTGATAAAAATAAATTAAGTAGTTGTTTATTTTTGTTAGATACATTAGTTTCGTTATTAGCATCATCTATTTTTGAATTAATTTCACTTCTTTTTGATTGGTCAACTATCCTTCTCGAAATTTCTTTTGTTGTTTTTACTAATTGTTCAGAATTACCATTTTCTAATATTGATTTTTTTATTTCGTTATTAATTGCATCGAGTGCTTTATCATCGCTCGCTTCTCTAATTTTGTTGATAAATTCGTCCTTATTAACATCGTTTGGTAAGAAATTTATTAAATCAGTAACTTTATTCTTTTTGATATCAATTGCACTTGTAGGTTGATCTTCATTTTCTGAGCTATTAGTAGAATTGCTATTAGCTTTTTCAGAAGATTGTTTATTGTTTGCTCCACACGAAATTGCAGTGACAATCGAAGTCATTCCGAATGTTAAGGATAACAATTTAGTTCATTTATTTTTTTTCATTTTTTATCTCCTATGAAAATTCTCATGTTTCATCACTATCAACAACTTCATATCCATTTGCTTTTAGTTGTTCGATTAAAGCGATATTTTCTTTATCCACTTTTATTGTATTTTTAAGTTTACCCAATGATATTAAAGTTCTTAATTCGTTAATACCACTTGTACTTAAAGTTGTATTTCCTTTAATGTAAACATATTGAGTTTCATTATTATTTGAAAAGGTAATTTTGGTTTCGGGTGGTCCCGGTTCTCCTATAACCATATTTTTAGAAAATCCGGCATCATTTAGTTCGTTTGCGTAAATGTCGAAGTAAGAACCAGTATTAAATAAATTAACTTTTCTAAGTCTTCTTTGTGGTTTTTCTGGGTGAACTATGTCGGTGAATACTAAATTTTTGAGTGATCTAATTTGTGGGACTCTGCTAAAATCTAAATTCATTGGGTACGAGTAATCTCCACTACTAAAAAAAGGTTCGTGGTGCCTTGCTCAATATACCAATCTTAGACCGTCGTTGATACGTTTAAATTTAGCAACATCATTTGGAGCATTTTCTATTAAGTCTCCTTTATCAAATGAAATTGTATTAAATACTAATCTTGTAGCTAATTTTGAACCGGGTTTATAATCAAAACCTACGTTATAATCAATGCTGTTTACTCAAGCAACATTACGGAAAGAAAGTGGGTTAAGATTTCATTCTTCTTTTAACGAATTACCTTCTGTGTATAACGAAAGTTCGTCAATTTCTTTATCTTCAAGTTCAATTAATGATGAAGTATTAGAAGCTGCCGCATCAAAAAATAATTCTAATTGCGGTAACTTTTTGGGTAAAGCTTTTAAAATGTCTTTGAATTTTTGACCTGCTGATTTTTGACCCATGTTTAATATTCTATATGAAGTTATTTCAACTTTATCTTCTGTAAGTTCTTCAATTAATGATTTGGTTTTTTCGTAAGCTCTATCATCACTTGCGTCAATACTTACAACAGTACCTTTTTCTCTCTTGATTGCAGGGTCATTATTGGTTCTTGTAAGTTCATAAATTTCTATACCATCAATGTTTTGGATATTATATTTTTTAAATTTAGGATCACTTTTTATATTTCTTTTTTCTCATCCAGGGTATAAGCCGTCTTTAATTTGTCCGCCAGTTCTCCACATTCAATCATTATATCCAAACGCTCTTTTTTCAATATTATCTCTATAATATCTATTTAATGTTTGGTTATGACCATCGGGAACGGCACCTATATGACTGCTTATTTCACCTTTTTCATTTATATATGAACCTTCCGCTCCTAAAGTATGACCTTCCTTGAAAAGATTCTCTACATCGTTAGAAATCTTTGTTAATTTAGTTTGATCTAAATTACTCATTAATCATAAAAGTCTCTCATATTTTATCTTTTCATATGGTTTGCCTTCATATAATTTTTTATGTTCAGGCCACTCTCTTTGTCCTTGCTCTGTTAAAAAATTAACAAAGTTTTTTTCGTTTTTAGGATCAAATAACAATCCAAATCTATCCTCAAATTTGCTAAAAGTATTTTGATTAGATGGTCTACTAAAATAAAGTTCTCAATCTCAAGTTTTACCAGTTTGTTCAGTTTGTTTTACTATTTGTTTGTAATCTTCTATGTGTGCTTTAAATAAGCTTTTATTAGTAAATAAGAAATCTGTAGCTTTTGTAACTTGAGCTTTTCTAAGTTCTTCTGTTGCTTCAATGCTTGTGATTTTAGTCCCTATTAAATCAATATATTTAATCCTATTATTTAATTTATTATTAATATCATATTCTTCTACAACCGGTTCTTTCGGAAATTCTCTTTTTACTCTAACTCTAACTCCATCAATAACTGCCCTATTATCTGACGGACTAGGTTCTGGATCTTTAACTTCTTCAGGTACAGGTTCCGGCACTACTTTAACAATTGGTGAAGGTTGTTCAACTGGTTTTGACTCGGGTTTTTCTATTGGTTTAGGTATTGGTTTAGGAGTAATTATTTTGGGTTTTTCTATTGGTTTAGGTATTGGTTTAGGAGCAATTTTTTCTCTTTTAGGATTTATTTTGTTTTTGATTATTTCTTTTTCTTTAATTGGTTCTGGTTTAGGTTCTTCAATAGGTTTTGGTTGTGGAATTTCTTTTAAATTATCATCAATTATTGAAGTTTCACCTCTGACAATATCTAAATTATTTTTATTAATTAATTTTGGTCTTGTGTTTTCTATTTTAAATTCGTATTCACTTGAATTTTTTCCTGATGAAAAATTATAAACACCAGCGGCCAAAGAAGTGGAAATAGCTAACGAGGAAATAATGATAGCCACATTTATCTTATTTTTCTTTAATTTTAAAAAATGCATTACTTTCCTCCTATTAAATTTAAATCATAAATTTGAACTATGATCATTGGATATCGCCTTCTTGTTCGTCGTATGTACTTACGTTGTATCCACTATTTCTCAATTGATTAATTAAATTTGTTTCATCTTGTGGAACTTCGATTATAGTGTTTCTACTAAAAGTATTATCACTAAAATCAATTAATGTATTTAAGTTATTAAATCCGCTCGGGTTGAGAGTATGACCTTTTGAAGTTCCTTTAATACGTATTTTATTGGTTGTTTTTCCGTTACTAAAAATAATTTTTGATTTAGGAACATTGAATGAATTTCTATCAATAATATCATAGAATTGAGCATTATTTATTTCGTTAGTATCTATTT
Source organism: Mycoplasma sp. CSL10137 (assembly GCF_017116845.1). Classification (NCBI taxonomy): domain Bacteria; kingdom Bacillati; phylum Mycoplasmatota; class Mollicutes; order Mycoplasmatales; family Mycoplasmataceae; genus Mycoplasma; species Mycoplasma sp. CSL10137. Next base: position 39,193 of record NZ_JAFIRE010000002.1, read on the forward strand.
CGAAATAATCTCTATCATTAAATAAAACTAATCTTCTTAATTTTCTTGTTCCTGGATTTTTATGTTCTATATCATTAAAAACTAAGTATCTTAAAGATTTCATTGCAGGTACCCTACTTAAATCTAAACCAACAGGATAACTGTTGCCCGCTTCGTTTCTGTCAGGTTTTAAACCTGGACCAAAACCACCTTGGAATATTTTTTCATTATTTCTAACTCAATATGCCATACGCAATCCGTTATTGACTGAAGTTGCATCTACTCCGTTATCTGTCTTAATAAAATCTTCCTTGTCAAAAGATAAACTATCAAATGTAATTCTTGAAACTATTTTTGCATCGGAGGCATATCCGAAACTTACGTTATAGTCGGCTGTATTAACTCAAGCTGCCCCTTTAACTGCTCATGGATTTAAGTTTCATTCTTCAACTAAAGAATTTGTTGTTGTATAAAATGCCATTTCATCAATTTCTTTATCTTTAAGAGCTCTTAATGATGAAGTGTTTGTACTTTCTAAGAATAATTCTAATAATGGTATTTTATTAGGTAATGCCGCAAAAATATCTTTAAATTTTTGTGAACTATCGTTTTTACCTATATTTTTAAATCTAAATCCTACAACTGGAATATTTTTTTCTTTTATATCATTAATTAATTTGAGAGCTTTTTTATATCCAATATTATTACTTGCGTCAATTGTAATAACATCTGCTTCATTTAATTTTCCTTCTTCTCTTGTATCTCTTGTTAAGTGATCGACTTTAATTCCGTCGCCAGGTTGAATATCTAAATTATGTTCGCTTGCGTAATTTGAAGTTACATCTCTATTACTTCAACCATAATATCCACCGTTTGCAATTTGTTCAGGATTACGAGTATAAATGGTTTTAAATCCAAAAACTCTTTTTTCGGTGTTATTACGTTCATATTCTGCTATAACTTTATTTACAATTGGTGAGTATGTATGAGAGTCTAATTCCCCATTTTCAGTTATGTAAATATTAGGATCATCTGGGTCTATAAAATAACCTTGTTCTAGTTGTTTTCTAGCATTTAGTGTAGGGTTTTTAAATTTTTCGAAATCAATATATGTTATAAGAGCAATGTCGCTAATTTTAATTTCATGGCGGTTACCGGCTCTATCGTAATACTCATAGGTTCCTGGTATTTGTTTTATTTGGTCATATTTTTGAACCCCTTCATCTGTAAGGAATTCTTTTATTTTATCTCCATTTTGTAGCAGTCTACCAAATTTATAAACTATGTCAATATAATAATCTTCGTTTTGTCTAATTAGTGATTTTTTTGCTGTCTCAGTTTGTCTTGAGTCCAAATTAAATTCATTTAGAATAAACTTAAATGTATTTATTTTAGTTGAAATCGATTTTCTCGCGTTTTCAGCGGTTCTTGCAATTAATTGATCAGTCACAGTAATACCATTTAAATCTGGTGTGATTTCTGCTCTATAAGGAACTCTGTTAACAATCCCTTTTTCAACATCATTTCTAAAATCCTGTCTTTCCGGAAATTCTGTAACACTAACTTCTACTTCTCCAAAGTTTTGATAAACTTTTTTAATTGTTTTGGTTTTATATTCTTCTTTGGGTTTAGGTTTAGGTTGTTCTTGTGGAGTTAATTTAGGTTCTTCTTTTGGTTTGATTGGTTCTTTTATAACTTCAGGAATAACTTCTTTTGGTTTTTCAATTTTTGGTTTTTCCTCAATAGGTTTCGGCCTGTCAATAATTACATTTTTAATTGGTTTAGGTTGAGGTTTTTCAATAGGTTTCGGTTCAGGTTTTTCTTTGATGTTTCTATCAACAACGCTTGGAGTATAAACGTCTAAATCTAAATTATTTTTGCTAATAATCTTAGCATCACTACTTGTTATTACAAAACCTGGTTGATTATAGTTAGAGTTTAAATTGTTAGCAGCATAAACTACCACACCAGATAAAGCACTAACTGATGCACTTGTAAGTCCTATAATCAAGTTAACTTTTACTTTTCTACTAAACATATTCATTTCTCCTTAATACAATTAAATTATATTCTTTTAATAATTTAAAAAATATTTTACCAAATTTTTTAAATAGCAAAACATTATTACTTTTATGCCTTGTATATAGGTATATATAATTATTTTATAATTATAAAAATTCATTTTTTTAGTTTTTTTATTATAAATTTTTATTATTTTATTCTTTTTTTTATTTTTTATACCTTATTTTTGTAAAATAAATTTGTTATTAAAAATGAAAAGGAGTTTTAAAATGGTTATTCATAAAAAAATATTTCAAGGAATTAATTTAAGAATGTTTTTGGCTTTATTGTTTTTTGGGTTTTTGCCAACTATTTACAATACAATAAGAATTTATTGACTAGGTCAAGTTCCTAATGTTTGAACCTTCTCTATTGCTGCTCAAATGCAATGAGTTCAATTGTTATATGAAATTCTTCAAGAGTCCTTTATATTACCTTTATTTTTCTTTGTTGGAGCCGTTATTAGTCAAAAAGAAAAATTAATTAATAGGTTGAAAACAGGTATGTTATTTACTTTTTCAATTTATTTACTTTTAACATTTATTGTTATTGGAGCTGCTAGGCCTTTAACAATAGCGATGGCTCAAAATGAGTCTATTATTGATCAAACCGTTGCTTATGTTAGGTTAGAGTCTATTGCAAGTATTATTAACATAATGTTTAGATTTATTTTGGTTTCCTTAATAACAATGAAAAAAGACAAAAATATCTATATACCATTATTTTTACAATTATTTTTAATTATAATTTTAGATATTTTTTTCATTTCTAATTTAAGTATTTCTTTACAATTAGGAGTAAATGGTGTTGCTATAACTAATATAATAGTTTCGTCTGTTTTGCTTATAGTAAGTTTTATCTTGTTACATTATGAAAAAATTAATATTTGAAAACTTTCTAAACTAGATTTTAAGTGATTTAGAGAATTTTTGCCAATAAGCGGATTGTCTGGTTTAGAAACTTTAGTTAGAAATTTATTTTTTATGTTCATGGTTGTTAAAATGGTAAATATGGTTGGTTCAGCTGGTGATTTTTGAACTGCAAATAGCTTTATTTGAGGCTGATTATTACTTCCTATATTACAACTTGGAGAGTTAATCAAAGCTGAAGTTGGTACGAATAAAGAAAAAGCTATTAAAAATAACACATTTGGATATTTTGTTATTGTGAGTTTAGTTATATTGATTTGATTTTTAACAATCCCGGGGTGAGATCCTTTTTTAAAAAATGTAATGGGATTAAAAAATCATAAAATAATTTATCATTTAGCTTTAATTAGTTTAGGTTTTTATATTACTTTTGCGTACAACAATATTATTGATAGTATATTTTATGGTTTTGGTAAAACAAATTACATGTTATTTCAATCGTTATTTGTCAATATAACTTTCTTCGGAATAATGTTTATACTTTATAAGACTAATGTTTGAATTCCGAGTTTAGAATCAATAACACTAATGTTTGGTGGAGGTATAGCGGTCGACTCTCTTTTAACATTTGGAATGTTTTATTGATTTCTTAAAAAAAGAAAAATGAGTATATCGAATTTAATTAAAAAATAGATGCCTAAAACATCTATTTTTTGTTAAGCTATTTTTCTTAATAACTCAAGAACTTCTGCTTCTGTTGATAATTCTACTGCTTGACTTGCCAAATCTTTCATTTCTTGAAAACTTAATTTATTTACTAATTCTCTTGTTGGTAAAACATTTGATGCACTCATTGAAAATTCATCTAATCCGAGTCCAACTAATAAGGGAACCGCTCTTTTATCACCAGCCATTTCTCCACACATACCTGCTCATTTTCCGTGTTTGTGTGCTCCATCGATAACATGTTTAACTAATCTTAAAATTGATGGATTAAGTGGTTGATATAAATAAGAGATATTTTCGTTCATTCTGTCTGCTGCCATTGAATATTGAATTAAGTCGTTTGTACCTATTGAAACAAAATCCGCATACTCTGCAAACTTATCTGAAAGTATTGCTGCCGCAGGTGTTTCCATCATTAATCCTACTTCAATTTCATTTTTGTTTTTAATGTTTGGATATTTAGGTTTTACTTCTTCATATGCTTCGTCAAAAACGGCTTTAGCATCTAAAAATTCCTTAACATTTGTTATCATCGGAAACATAATAGCTACTTTACCGAATTCACTCGATCTTATTAAAGCACGTAGTTGTGTTTTAAATATATCTGGATTTTGTAAACAAAATCTAATTGCGCGATATCCTAAAAAAGGATTCATTTCTTCTGGGAATTTAAAATATTTAAGAGTTTTATCTCCACCAATATCAAGAGTTCTTATAACAACTCTTTTTCCATTCATACGTTCAACAACTTCTTTGTAAGCTGCAAATTGTTCTTCCTCTGTTGGTCAATGATCGTTATCCATATATAAAAATTCTGAACGGAATAAACCAACCGCTTCCGAGTCGTTTTCTAAAACAGCATCTAAATCTTTTGGTGTACCAATATTTGCTGCTAATTCAACATGATGATCATCTTTGGTTTTTGATTCTTTACCTTTTAATTCTTTGATTCTTCTTAAATAGTCATCATATTCATTTTTGAGTTTATTGTATTCGTTCATTTCATCTTGATTTGGATTAACAATAACCTCACCTTTTGCACCGTTAAGAGCTATAATGTCGCCATTTTTGGCATTCTTCATTATTGTGTTAGTACCAACAACTGATGGTATTCCTAAACTTCTAGCCATAATAGCTGTATGTGAAGTTGGCCCTCCAATGTTAGTTACAAAACCTTTAACGTATTTTTTGTTTAATTGTACCGTTTGAGATGGACTTAAGTCCTCTGCTACAATAATAACTTCTTTATTAATGTTTAATAAATCAGGTTCTTCAATACCGTTAATTACATACAATAATTTTTTTAATACATCTTTTATGTCTGCAGCTCTTTCTCTCATATATTCATCTTCCATATTTTCGAAAATAGATGCAAATTCATTATAAAATGTTTTTATTGCGTGTTCAGCACTAATTTTTTCGCTTGTTATTTTATTATTAATTGTTTCTATTGCAACAGGATCTAAAACAAATCCCATGTGAGCATCAAAAATTGCTTTGTGTTCTTCGTTGCTAGCCAATTCTTTTGTTTTGTTTAACTTCTCTAAAACAACATTTCTAGCATTTTCATATAGTTGGACTTCTTTTTCTACATCTTCGGTATTAGTAGTTATATCTACCGGAAGTTCTTCGATTTTAAAAACTTCAGCAATAGCAATTCCGTTTGATGCGCCTATACCTTTTATTTTCATAATTTTACCTCACTTTGTTTGTGTTATTGACTTTAATTATTTTTTAATTATTTAAACATGTAAAAAATTTATATCATTTAAATGAATAAAAAAAACATGAAAACAATGCCATAAAATATCCTTAAAAACTAATAAAATTTATGTTAAATTATTTTTAAGATAAAATGGACTTTTTTATGCGGCTTTTCGTAATAATAATACATTATTTATGCATTAAATATATAAAATAAAAAAATAATTTCATTTTTTAAAAATATAATACAATTATAACTATGAATAATAAAAAATCAACTAACACAGATTCAAATTTAGTACCAGATTTAAAGAAAAAAAATATGGATTTTAAAAAAATACAAAAATATAAATCAGCTTTTTTTAAACAAGAATCTACATCAAATAATCAGGATATACTTCTAGTTAATAACGATGCAGCTATTGAATTAGAAAAAGAAAAACTTAAGTATAAAATGGGTATATACTTAAAAAACAACAAAAAAGTTAAAATAGACTTAAAAATATTATTTCAAAGATATTGATGAAGAGTTTTAACTATTTTAGTTGCTGCAATAGTATTTAATTTAGGTACTTACATTTTCCTAAGGCGTGCCCAAACCATACCTTCTGGTGTCACAGGTATACCTACTTTAATCAATTATGCTTTTGAATCTACTAAAAAATATTTTTCACTAATATATTTGGCGATAAATGTTCCATTATTTTTAATATTTGGATGAAAAATTAAGAGGTCTTTTTTAGTTTTAACTGTATTATTTATGCTTTTTCAAATTTTAGTTCAAACAACAATTTTTGATCAAGAATCAGTTTTAAATTTTTTTAACGAAAAATTTGTTTTAACTAGCAAAGTGAATTTAAAAGAAGTTCATGATAACGACCCTTCTAATCTACTTTATACAATGATTGGAGCAGCTTTAATAGGTATTGGTATTTCTCTTTCTTGAAAAGCTGGTGGATCAACCGGAGGAACAGACGTAATTGGTTATTATTTTTCGATGAAAGCTAAAAAAAATATAGGTTTTACATTAAGTATTATTGGTTATGTAACCGCAATTATGTTTCTAATTATTTTTGCTTTTTTAAGACCTAATGAAGTCGAAGATGCAAACGGTAATAAACATAAAGTTATTTTTGGAGTTCGAGAAATTTCGACTTTTATATATGTTTTTGTGATTAATTATGTAGTTGATTTAATATATCCAAAGTATAAAAAAGTAACTCTTTCTATTGTAAGCAATACACCTGATAAGATACTTGCTTATTTTAAATTAATTGAATACTGACATTCGTATAGAATTGAAAGATTTAAATCTGGTTACACCGGTAAACAGGGCGTAAAGATAACTACATCAATATTAATTTTAGAGTCCCCAAACTTAATTCATGATTTAAAATTCATAGATCCAAATATATGAATTTCGATTACAGATGAGAGAAAAATAGTCGGTAAATTTAATACAAATTATGTTGAATAGCGGAAAAAACGCTATTTTTTATTTATTTAGTTTGTAAAACGAAAAAAATATAAATATATAGCGAAAGGAGGTGAAATGGTTTTGAATCAACTAAAAAAAATTGAAAAAGATAAAATGACAAGTATTAAACCTGGATTTGCTTTTACTTCTTTAATTGCCGGAATTCCGCTTTTTATAAATTCGTTGGCTACAGTGTTAGGTTTTTTTAGAACGGCTTTTAGTAAAAAAGGTGAAATTAAAGATAAATTAACAACATTTAAGTGAGATGATGATGTAAAAAACACGAATAATGATCAATATACTATTTTATAATTTGAGTTAACAACTTTTATTTATTAATTAAATAAAAAAAAGTATAATTAAAATAATATGAAGAATTTATCGCAATTATTAGATTTTAAGACGACTGAAATGAGAATCGCAGAGTCTGCGCTCAAGAAAATTAATAAACTTGAAAAAATAGTTTCCAAATTTACAGATGAAGAATTAAAGTCAAAAACACAATTTTTTAAAGATTTATTAAAACAAGGTTATACACTTGATGATATTAGAAATGATGTATTTGCTGTAGCGAGAGAAGCGACAAAAAGAGTTTTAGGAAAAAGACCTTATGATGTCCAAATTTTAGGTGGTATTTTACTTGATTTAGGTTCAGTTGCAGAAATGAAAACTGGTGAGGGTAAGACTATTACTTCTATTGCTCCTGTTTATTTAAATGCGCTTTTAGGAAAGGGTGCTATTGTATCAACTGTTAATGAATATTTAACAGAGCGTGACGCAAAAGAAATGGGTGTTGTTTTTGAGTTTTTAGGCTTAACAGTTGGAATTAATAAAGCTCAAATGGATCCATATAATAAACGTAAAGCATATGCTTGTGATATAACTTATTCTGTTCATTCTGAATTAGGATTTGATTACCTTAGAGACAATATGGTTCAAACAATTGGAGAAAAAGTCCAAAGAGGTTTACAGTTTTGTTTAATTGACGAAGTTGATTCAATTTTAATAGATGAAGCTCAAACGCCGTTGATAATTTCTGGTGGAGAAACTGATGAAAAAAGTTACTTTGCTGCCGACCAATTTGTAAGAACTTTAGGTTCTGAGGATTATATTATTGATGAGGAAAGCAAGGCTATTGCTTTAACTCATTCCGGTATTGCGAAAGCGAATAAATTTTACCAAACTGAAAATATTTATAATATCGAGAATTCTGAAGATATACATTTAATTCAAAATGCTTTAAGAGCACATAAAGTTATGAGAATTGATGTTGAGTATATAATAAGAGAAGGTAAAATTGAACTTGTTGACGCATTTACAGGCCGTATTATGGATGGTCGTAGTTATTCTGAAGGTTTACAACAAGCTATACAAGCAAAAGAACAAGTAGAAGTAGAACCAGAAACAAAAACGCAAGCAACTATTACATATCAAAATTTCTTTAGAATGTTTAAAAAACTTTGTGGTATGACCGGTACAGGAAAAACAGAAGAACAAGAATTTATAGATATTTACAATATGAGAGTTAATGTTGTTCCGACAAATAAACCTATTGCTCGTGTTGATGAGCCTGATTCAATATTTGCAAATTATACAGATAAGTGAGAAGCTGTTGTTAATAAAATTAAAGAATTATATGAAAAAGGACAACCCGTTTTGGTTGGTACAGCACAGATTGAAGAATCAGAGTTATTACATAAATTATTATTAGAAAAAGGAATTCCACATACTGTTCTTAATGCTAAACAAAATGCGAGTGAAGCGGATATAATTTCTAAAGCAGGACAAGTTAAATCAGTTACTATAGCGACAAATATGGCTGGAAGAGGAACAGATATAAAACCTTCACAAGAAGCAATCGCATTAGGTGGTTTATATGTTCTAGGTACTGATAAAGCAACTTCAAGAAGAATAGATAACCAACTTAGAGGTCGATCTGGGCGTCAAGGAGACGTTGGAACAAGTAAGTTTTTTGTTTCTTTAGACGATCAATTAATGAAAAGGTTTGCAAGTTATGATTCGCTGATAGAAGCGTATGCTGATTCTCAAGGCAAGGAAATAACTTCGAAAAATTTAAAATTTGCATTTAATCATGCGCAAAAGAAAATCGAAGGATTTAATTATGATTCAAGAAAATCGGTTTTAAATTATGATGATGTTATTCGTCAACAAAGAGATTTAATTTATTCTCAAAGAGATTTAATACTAGTAACTACAAACATTCAAAAAGTTATGAGAGGTATGATAACTTCTTCTGCTAGGTCAATAGTCAAAAATAGAGAATATACACTACATAATCATTCTTATAATTACGCCGCTCTTGTAAATTTCTTAAATGAAAATATAGGTAAATTAGTTGAGTTTAATTTTAATTTAGATGAAATTAGTTCGATTCACGAGACAGATCTTACCAATTATGTGTCAAATATTATTTTAAATGTATTTGAAGAGTGGATAAAAAACGCTTTAGAGTATTCAGATACAGAAACCATTAATTCAGTTGTTAGAGATACTATAATCAGTGTTTTAGATGATAAATGACAAACTCATATTAACAGAATGGACAAATTGAGATCGAATGTTAATTTGGTTCAATATTCACAAAAAAACCCGTATCAAATTTATACTGAAGAAGGAACTAAACTATTTGATGCAATGATTGATGATATTGCTTATGAAGTTATGTTATCTGTTTTTTCAAATAGAATTGGTAGAAAATCTTTATTAACAAAAGAAATAAAAAATGATCCTGTTTTCCAACAAATAGCTCAAAATTTTTCGTTTGATGTCAATAAATCACTAGAAGAACAAGAACAAGATTTAATTAGTTTTTATAGTGCAATTAAAAATAGATTGAATGAAATACAAGAAAACGAAGAAAACACTAACTAAATAAAAAATCAAAGCAACTATTGCTTTGATTTTTTATTACCATCTTTACTGTTAAATGTTTGTATCAATCTTACACATCAATTCGGAAGAGTTTGAGCGTCTTCAGATGGTTCTTTTAATAGTAGAATGCCTACTATGGAAATTAATGAAACAAGTACAATGATAATAAACCCGATTATTGCATAAACTAAAGTGTTATTATAACCTAGTGAATTACCAATTATTGGTATTAAGGATACTATTATTGTAAATACTGTGAATATAATATATCCTAATCCTCAAATTAAAGAGAACATCCAACACATTTTTCTTATATTATTATTTTTATACTCATGAGGTAAATTCAAAATAACACCTTGAATTCCTCATAAAAATAATCCTGATAGAAATCCAAATATATATAAGAAAACATAACCAACAATATTTTCTTTAATTACAGAAGTTTTAAAAATAACCAAAGATAATATATAAAATAAAATTCCTAGTCCTAATAGTAATGCTATATATCATTTTCTTTTTATATTGTATTTAGAATAAGCACCAACAGTTAATGGTCCAATAAAGACTGCTGATAAATATATTATTACTCATATTTTAAGAGTTTTATTAAATTCATTTGATATTCCAGAAATATCTTGAAACATCTTCATTGTAAAAATAACTGGAAAAACTGAAGCACTTAATCATCCTCCAAATAATAAAATTCATGAGTAAGTTTCTTTAGTTTTTAAGTATTTTCATAAAATTCTAAATCCGTTCTGTTCTTTTTTTGCGTATGTAATTTCAGCTTTTGTTGGAACATCAAACTTTAAACCGAATATTATCATAACAATTAATGGTATTAAATTGAGTGAACTTAATATTGTTAATATTAATTGTCAATTTTTAACTATGGTTTTAGAACCTTCGATATTTGTTGTCACAAAGGGCAATATAGCAATTATAGTACCAAGAGGATAAGTTAAAATACCAAAAGAAGAAAGCATAGATTTCTGTTTTTTATTAAAAAAACTTGCAACAACAGGTTGTGTTAAAATTATTGTCATTGTTCCACCTATTGCCATTAAAGTACGCATGATCAAGAATAATGCATAATAGCCGTTAGAGTGAGGTAAATATTGTGCGGGTATCCCGAATAATGTTAGGGAAATAGCTATTATTGTTGTTTTTTTGTGAAATAATTTTACTAACAATAGTGCTACAACTACTGAACCAATACCTCTTCCGAGAGTTATACCTCAATTAGTTGCTTGTGTCATAAAATCAAATGATTTATCTTTGATAATTCTAAAATGAGCTAATATTCCGAAATTATCACCACCTTCTATGTATCCCTGGCCATTTAAGGCTCCTGCAAAACCTCAATTAGTTATAAAAATTAAATATGAGAATATTATAAAAAATCATAAAAATATACCATATCCAACTTTATGTTTTTCGCTATAAAATTTCAAAAAATTAATTGCCTTATCAATCATTATTTTAACCTTCTTTTTAAATCTTAATTTTACTTAATAAATAATACAACAATATTATTAAAATTAATAAAAAAAATGCAAAAAATGCACTTTTTTTATTAAAAAACAATGTTTTTACTTTACTTAGTCTGTTTTAATTGAATTTTGATATCAAAAATTCCTTTTGTTCTCATAAAATATTTTTATAATTTGGATCCTCAGGAGTGTTAATATTAAACAAATTTTCTTTAGTTGCTAAATTAATTTTAGCTTTAAATGATGTTTTTAAAACTATTATGTTTTTATCTTTAAACTCAAGGTTAGTATTTTCAAAATCTATTTTAGAAGCTTTATTTGGTTCTAGATTATTAAATAATTTTTTTATGAAATCTTCTTTTTTTGTTATATCATCTTTAATTTTATTATATTCATTTTTTAATGATTCAAAATCGTTGTATTTTGTTAGTTCATTTTCTTTAACTTCTATTGAGTTTTCATCTTGAAATCCAACATAATTTTTTATAGTTTCAAAATTCATATTTTTAAAACCATCTACTTCTAATGTTACTTGGTCATATAATTTCGCTGGTGATACATTTTTTAAATACAAACTAACAACTAAAAATAGTTTACCTTCAAAATCGTTAGCGTATGAATTAAAATAAACATTATATTTTTTGTCAAAAATATTTATTAATTCACCCCTCGCACCTAATAAATAAAAATCTTTTTCCTCTAATTCGTTACTTGTAGGTATTTTTTTCAAGTTAAAAAGTTGTCTTCAATATTCGTTGTTAGCATCCACATTATTTGTCGTTTTTATAACAGGATTTGAGATATAAGCACTTGCATAACTATTTTTTACTCTTTTGTTATAGCTTCCGAAGTTGAAGCTTTTTAATTGTTCTTTTTCTGAAATTTGATTATTTTTGCTTGCTACTATAGCTCCTGAAATACTTGCGATAGAAATTCCTATTATAAGAGACCCGAAAATTATTTTCATTTTTTTATTCTTCATTATTACCTTCCTCGAATGCTTGATTAATATCCAACACTAGTTCATTTATTCCTGCTTTTGTTTCCGATGAAACTATAAAATATTTATTAAATTTAAATTTATCTCTATTTGTTTTAATGCTTTTTATTAGAGTGTTTTTATCTTTCTGTCTTAACTTATCTGCCTTTGTAAAAACTAAAGTATATTCAAGATTTATTTTATTAAGAAATTCAATAACGTTTTCATCATTTTTCGTAATACTATGTCTTGAATCGATCAAAAGATAAAGTTTTACTAAATTTTCTCTTTTGATCAAAAATTCTTCAATCATTTTCATCATTTGATCTATTTTTTCTTTAGAAAGTTTTGCGTATCCATACCCTGGTAAATCTACAAAAACAGCACCGAATTCATTTTCAAAAAAATTTAGCATTTGGGTTCTGCCAGGTGTTTTTGAAACCCTTGCTAATTTTTTGTTATCAACAATGCTATTAATTAAACTGCTTTTACCAACGTTTGAGCGACCTCAAAACGCAATTTCGTTATTGTTGTGTTTGTATCAATTATCTATTTTGTTTGATGATTTTATAAATCTAAACATCTTTTTCCTTTTCTTTCAATGATTTTATTAATGAAGAAGAGTATTTTTTGTATTTTTCGTCAGGTAGAATAAAAATAGTTTCTAAATTTTTATTTAAAATTTTGTTACCCGCTGCTAAGTCAAATTCATATTCCAAATCTTCAGAATTTCTAATTGACCTTATTAAATATTTTACACTCAATTCTTTTGCTAAATTTGCAATTAATTGATCTTTGCCACTTAAAACTACAACTTTTTCTAAGTTTTTTATTTCTTCTTTTATTATATTTATGTTTTTTATTATATCATTTTTTTCTTTATCCGGGTTTTGGGCCACAACTAAATAAACTTTGTCGAATAATTTCGTTGCTTTTATTAAAATAGATTTATGACCTTTATGAAAAGGATTAAAAGATCCTGCATATATCGCTTTATGACTCATAAATCTTTAATGCATTTTGAGCAATAAGCAATTCTTCATTGGTTCTAATTACAAAAACTTTAATTTCTGACTCACTACTTGAAATTAATTTAAAATCGTCTATTTTAGATTCGTTCAACAAGTCATCTAAAACTATATTTTTAATATTAATTTTGTTTAAAATTAACTTTCTTATAATCGGATTATTTTCTCCTATTCCTGCTGTAAATACTATCGCATCTACTTTGGGCCCTATTTTGTTAATATAATTAACTAAGTAATCTGCAACTTTTTGAGAGTACATTTCAAAGGCGAAAAGTGCATCCGGATTATTATTTTCCATTTCTTTTTGAACATCACGCATATCACTTGAAATTCCGGAAACGCCAAGTACACCACTTTTTTTATTTAAAATTTCTGTTATTTCTGTAATATTTAAACCTGTTTCTTTGATTAAAAATTCATGAATTGACGGATCTATATTTCCTGAACGTGTACCCATCATAATACCCGCCAACGGTGTTAAACCCATAGAAGTGTCAAATGATTTACTTTCTTTTATCGCACATAAACTAGCGCCATTTCCTAAGTGAACATTAACAAAATTTACTTTTTCTTTATCTAATATTTTTTCTAATTTCAAAGTTATAAATTGATGGGAAATTCCATGTGCTCCATATTTTTTTATGTTATATTTTTCTGTTAATTCTTTAGGAATTGCATATGTGTAATTTATTCTATCTATTGTTGTGTGAAACGCAGTATCAAAGTCGGCTGAGAGTTTAGAATTTGGGAATATTTTTTGGAAACCGCGAATTGTTTTTATAGCTGCTGGATTGTGCAAAGGTGCGTATATTGAGACGCTATCAATTATTTTAATTTCCTTTTCTGTTAATTTGGTTGTCGAGTTGAAAAATTTACCGCCTTGAACGACTCTAAAACCTATATATTCAATTTCTTCTTTATTTTTTATCAAGTTCATTTTTTGCATAAGTTGATAAATACCTTCAACTGCATCGTCATGATTTTTTAATTCTAATTCTAATGTTTGTTTTTGTTGTTTGCTTTTTATGGTTACTAAACCATTTTTTAAACCTATTCTTTCAGCTAAACCATTAGCTAATAATTTTAATGAATCTTTTTCAAAGATACTTATTTTTATGGAACTACTTCCAGGATTAACTGCTATTATTTTACTCATTTTTACCTCCTATTTGTAATGCTGTAATGTAAATTGTGTAAATAATATCTTTTTTACTTGCTCCTCTTGATAAGTCGTTTGCTGGTTGGTTTAAACCTAATAATATCGGACCAAATGCATCATAATTAGCGAGATATTGTGCTAATTTATATCCAATATTTGCAGAATTTAGGTCAGGAAAAATAAAAGATGTAAATTCACATTTATTAAAGTTTGTATCTTTTATTTTTCTAGCTCTAATTTTTTTATCAAAAGCAGCATCAAATTGAACTTCTCCGATTATTTTACGCCTTTTAGTGTTTTTTTGTAGTGTATTACTTATATTTCTAATTTCTTGAGTTTGTGTATTTTCCACGCTTCCGTATGTGGAATAACTCAAAAAAGCAACATTACTTTCTACATTCAATTTTTCTAAAAAGTTAATATGGTTTTTACCGATATTGTACAACGTTTTTTCATCTATGTTAATATTAACTGAAGGATCACTAAAAAAAAGAGTGCTATTCTCTTTTACTAAAAACATGATTGATGAAATTCTCTCTACATTATCATCTAACCCAATTACTTTTAGTGCAGCTCTGATAAAATCGGCACTAGTATATGAAAGTCCACCTATGACTCCATTAAAAAAACCTTTTTTAAGCAAAATTAAGCTAGAATATAAATCATCATATTTTTCAAAAGTTGATTCAATGCTCTCAATATTTTCTTTTCCGTTTCTTATTTTTTTATAAAATTCTTTTTTATCATAAAGATCTTTTTCGTAATCTTTTTTTATACTTTCATATTTAAATAATTTTATTTTATGATTATCCTTGAAGATATCAATCACTTCATCTATCAATGGATCATTATCGATCATTAATATTTTTACTTCGTAATTTATTTTATTTATTCTTTTATCTATTTCTTTGTAAAAATTCATTTTTTTCCTTTTTTCTTATATTAATTTTAAATAAATTTTTGAAATAATTAAAAAACAATTTTATTTTCATAAATATGAAAAAAGTAAAGTATTAATATAATAATTAAATATTTTTTATTTATGTATTTAATCTTATTATATAATTTTGGTGTCTAGGAAGTAAAATAAATAACAAACAAAAAACAAAAAATGCATAAAAGCATTAAAAAATACTTAGTTAGTTATAAGGTTCATCAAAATGATTTAATTTATAATAAACAAAGTTCTAATGTACACTTTGTTAATTTTATTTATTATTTTTTGATGATTATTTTACAAATATTCTAGAAATATTTGATAGACAATGAAGAAAGGAATTAATGAAAGCAATTTTCAGAAAACGATTAAATTCTGAGAAAAAACAGAAATTGAACAATAGTGATTCTGGTAAATTAAGAAAAATATTATCCAAAATTTCAGGTGCATTTATGTTGCCTATATCTATTATGTCAATTGCCGGTTTATTTCTTGGAGTTGGGGCCGCAATTAGTGGTCAAGGTGCAGAAGGTTCTGCACTACAAACTTTTGGTAATGCTATAACTGCATTAGGTGATCCAGTTTTTGCGGCATTACCATTGTTATTCGCATCTGCGTTCGTTATAGCTTTTACAGACGAAGCTGGTGTTGGTGTTTTTGCAACAATAATTGGTTATATGGTTTTTATCGCGATTCAACAAGTGTTTATTTCGCCGGTTGAAACAGATGTATTCTTGCAAAACAAAGAAACTAAAGAGTTTATTTTAAACTCTCAAAACGAAAAAATAAAAATCGGAAGAGAACTTATTGGTTATAAAGTTCTATTTACACAGGGTGGACGTAATCCTGAGACATTAAAAAATTTAGTTGGTACAACTTTAGGGTTTAGAGCCTTACAAACATCTGTATTTGGTGGTATTGCAGTTGGTTTAACTGTCCAATATTTATACAACAGATTTCATGTAATTCAACTACCAAAATTCTTATCATTCTTTGGTGGTAAGAGATTTGTGTCAATAATAACAATCCCCGCTTCTTTTGGGTTAGCGTTGTTGTTCTTATTATTTTGACCATGAGTAGGAGTTGGTTTAAACCACTTTGGAAGCGCACTACAAAAAGTTCCATATGGTATTGAGTCATTGATCTTTGGTTATTTCGAAAGATCTTTAATACCATTTGGTTTACATCACGTATTTTATGCGCCGTTATGATATTCTAGTGCTGGAGGAAGTGTTAATGAAGCACTTAATGCATGACAAGATTCTATTAAAGCTAGCGGTGATACACTTAACGCAGGTGCATCACTATCTGCATTAATTAATGAAGTTTCAAGTAATCCGGATAAGTTTAAAGGTGATTCGACGGCTGCTGTTAACTTATTGAAATTTTCATCTAATGTAATTGATTGATCTATTACAAAAGCAAATGGAGAAACAATTAACTTTAGCAAACCATTATTTGAATTTATTGCTAAAGATTTAGGTATAAAAATTGGTAGGTTTGCTGACGGTAAGTTTGCGGTTATGATGTTTGGTTTACCAGCAGCTGCAGTTGCAATGATTTTTGCAGCACCAAAAGAAAATAGAAAAGTAGCAGCGGGTACAGTGTTACCAGCCGCGTTTACTTCATTAGTAACTGGTGTTACAGAACCAATTGAATTTACATTCTTATTCTTATCACCGCTATTATTCTGAGGTTTCCATGCGTTTACAATAGCAACATCATTTATGTTCGCTAATTTATTAGGTGTTCACATACCTATGGTATTTTCAGGTGGAATTTTAGATTTAACATTATATGGTATTATTCCTTTTGCTAAAGGAACTCAATTCTACTATGTAATTGTTTTAGGTTTAGCTTATGCACCAATTTATTTCTTGGTATTCTATTTCTGAATTAAAAAAGCAGATTTAGCAACCCCAGGTCGTGGTGGAAATACTAAATTATTTACAAAAAAAGACTTTTTAAGCAAGAAACAAACTGAATCAAATTCAGAAAATTCTGAATTTAGTAGTATTGATCAACAAGCTTTAGCTTTAGTTCAAGCTTTTGGCGGGTTAGATAATATTAAGGCATTTAATAATTGTGCTTCAAGACTTAGATATGATGTTAAAGACATAAAAAAAGTTAATGCTGATTCTATTAAACAAGCAGGAGCTTTCGGTGTTAAGTTCGAAGGCGAAACACATGTTCAAGCTATTTTAGGGCCTACAGCTGAACAAGTTAATTCAAAGATTAAATCACAAAGAGATTTAATTGCTAAGTGAGAGCAGGCACAAAAAGATAACAATGCAACAATTCAACCGGAAGTTAAATCAGTTGAATCGCCTACAACAACTGAAACTAAAGAAGTTGAAGAAAAGATTGTATCTAATGAACAAATTATTACTAAAAAAAGTGTAAAAATACAAACTGTTGCAAAAGGTGAACTATTACCTTTAGAATCACTTAATGATGGAGTTTTCTCCGAAAAATTAATGGGTGATGGTTTTGTAGTTAGATTTGATGCTAATAAAGTAGGTAATGTTTATTCCCCTGTAAAAGGAAGAATAGTTTCTTTATTCGATTCTAAACATGCCTACGGTATCGAAACAAAAGAAGGTGTTAAAGTTTTAGTGCACATTGGTATTGATACAGTTAAATTAAATGGTGAAGGCTTTAAATCACACGTAAAATTAGGTAAAAAAGTTAATGCTGGAGATAAGTTGGCTACAGTTGATTTATCTTTAGTTAAAGAAAATGGTTACTTATCAGATGTGGTTGTTATTGTTTTACAAGAAGGTTCATTAAATAAATACGAACCTATCGAAGGAAAAACAAGATCATTAACAACGAGTGAAATGGTTGGTTTAATTAAATAAAAATAATAAAAAATAAAAATTCTCGCATCAAGCGAGAATTTTTCATTAAACTAACAATAATCTTATCCTTTTAATATAATAATTAATATTATTATCGCAATACTCAAAAATACAACTGACATAAATAATGGAAAATTATATTTTGCTCTTTGTCACGCAGGTAAAAATAATCCTGTTGATTCGTATTTAATATTTTTATGTTTTGGATTATCTTTTATATATTGTTCTAATTGTTTTTCTTTAAAATTAGTAATTTTTTCCTTTGAATTTTTATGAAAAGATATCATAATTAAAGATAACAAAATGAGAGCTACGATTAAAATTATTTTTGCTCATAAGGGTAAGGATGCTAAACCTCTATTTGAGCCGAAGTTCATTTGGGCTGAATTTAAAATTACGTTAAAACTATTATTTGTGGTCACATTTCCTCTTTCTTTAGAATAATTATAAATAACTATTGCATTTATTTTAAATGAATTTATTAAAATTTTATAATAATAATATATTTTCGAAATGGTATTTATAAAAGTTAAAATGTTCAATTTAAAAAATGATACAATTATTTTATAAATTCAATAAGTTGTGTTAAATTTATTTTAGTCGATACCTAATCATATTATTTCTTAATTGAACCTTTTTAGATTGATATAAGATTAACTATTTACTTTTTATTTTTATGATTCTATTTTTTACGGTTACTTATTTTAATTATGGTTAAGATTAATGTTAAGTTTAAAAATAAAATTTAAGGTAATAAAAATTACATCATAATTAAATTGAATTTTGAAAAAAACGAAATATAACATTTTGAAAGGAGATTAAAATGCTAGGAATGATTATAGGGATCATTTTTTTGGTAGTTATTTTATTATTCTTAATTATTGCTTTAATTTCTTCAATTAAGGTAATACCGCAATCTAAATTTGCTATTGTAGAACGTTTAGGTAAATATAATAAAACTTTAGAAAATGGAATTAATTTTATAATACCTTTTTTAGATAGAGTAGTAGCAAGAGAAAATTATAAAGAAAAAGTTCTTGATTTTCCAGAACAAGATATTATAACTAAAGACAACGCGACAATTAAAGTAGATACCGTAGTTTATCTAAAAATAACAGACCCTAAATTGTTTATTTATGGAGCTGAAAACTCTATGAAAGCTATCGAAAATCTATCTGCTACAACATTAAGAAATTTACTTGGTGAATTAGAATTAGACGAAACCTTAACATCTAGAGATACAATTAATTCAAAATTAACTTTAATTTTAGATGAAGCTTCAGATTCTTGAGGAATAAAAGTTCATCGAGTTGAAATTAAAAATATAATACCTCCAAGAGACATTCAAAACGCGATGGAAAAACAAATGCGTGCAGAAAGAGAAAAAAGAGCAAATATTTTAGAAGCAGAAGGTTCAAAAGCTTCTTCTATTTTAATTGCTGAAGGTCAAAAAGAAGCTAAAATATTACAAGCCGAGGCGGATAAACAAGCTCAAATATTAAAGGCGGAAGCTAAAAAAGAAAGTGAAATACTAGAAGCGGAAGGTAAAAGAAAAGCAATTAATATAATCAACGAAGCTAATCTTAATAATGAAATTTTAACATTAAAAGCAATTGAACAACTAAAAGAAATAGCAAATGGTAAGGCTACAAAAATATTCTTGCCGTCTAATTTATCATCTATTGCTGGAACTATGTCGTTAGCATCCGAATTATTTACTAAAGAAAAAACTGAGAAAAAATAAAGTTTATTAATATTAAATAAAAATAAAAACGATAACCTAATATCAAGATATATCGTTTTTATTTTTTAAATTAATTTGCATAAATATGAAATTTTTTTATATTATATATCAAGTTTAAATACAATTTTTAATTGTAATTTAATATTTTTATTATCTAGAATATAATAAAAGTAGATATATATGTATAGTTTTAATATACGGAGGTAAAAATGTACAAATATAAAGCAAAATTAGTTTCAAGTGGTGAAGTTGTAGCAAAAGCAAATACACTTGAAGAATTAGAAGGTTTAATCAAAGGATTTCGAAGAGGTCAAAAACATGGTATGCACACACAAGGTAATGAAAAAATAGAGGTAATCCATGTTGAAAGAGATCACTTAAAAGGTGAAAACTACTCTAAGGAACATTTAATTAAAATAGTTTAGTTTTTATAATTATTTAAAAAAGCAACAAAATATTTTAAATGTTGCTTTTTATTTTCCTAAAAGTAGCGGTATTCCGAAAATTATAAAAGATATAGACACGTTTACAATTATTATTCAAAATAGTGAAAAATTTTTCTTTGCAAGCCAATATGAATATAAAATACCGACTGTTATAAAAATTTTTAATAAGGCATTTTTATAACCCACAAATAAATTATCATTACTTAATATTGCATATTTATCTATACTTTTATTAAATATAATTTCAGGAGCGTATATTCCTATAAATAGTTGTATTGCTAAACTAATAATTATTCCTGAAACGATAGGTTTCATAATTGTCATTAAATTTTGAATAAATGTACTACTTCTAAATCTATTTATATATTTCATTGCTAGTAACATCATTAGAATAGCAGGTATACAAAATATAAGATATGTTAAAAATATCGCTAAATAACCTCACCATTCACCGTTTGCGATTAAATAACCTGTAAAAAAAGCAAATTTTGTTGAAACAACCCCGGGGGTAGTGTTTGAGACAGTAAAAACTTTATTTATTGTATCAGAATCTATTTGTGAACCAAAAGTTGAACTCATTAAGTTTCACATTCAACTAAAAACAGGCATAAATACTTGACCACCACCAAAAACAATTAGTGATACTAAAATGAGTAATGGTATTGAAACTAGAAGTGCTATCATTATTTACCACCTTTATTTTTATAATATTTAAATATAAAATACATTAACGAAACACTTATTATTGCGACAAAAGGAATGTTATATGGAGATGGAACGAATAAACAGTATCCTGCTGTGAATAAAATAACTGGTATTCATATATATATTGGTAAGGATTGTTTCGATTGTTTTATGTATCTTTGAGCAAATCTCAATAAAAAAGCAATTATTGAAATTAAAACACCAACAGAAATTATTTTTATATAGTCTGATGGTATGAATTTAAATAATAATAAAAATCCGAAAGCCATCAATACATGTGGTAGTATGGCAATTAGAGTTATTAGTGAACCTCAAATTTTACCTAGACGCTTCACTGAAATGTAAGATATAGTTTCTATTACGGAAGCACCAGGTATCATATTGGTTACAATTACAATGTCATCGAACTCAGCTTTTGTTAATCAACTTTTTTTATCAACAACTTCTTTTTTTATTATCGGAAGTAAAGCGTTTCCGCCCCCGAAACCAACAAAAGTTACTTTAATTATTAAAATAAAAACAGATCAAAATCTTTTTAAAAAACTTTCTTTATTTTTCATTATTAACCTCGATAAATTATTATAATATTTTCTTTTGTATTTCAAAAAATATATTATAATATTTTTACATATAGCAAATATGGCGATCGTGGTGAAGCGGCTAACACAGCGGGTTGTGGTCCCGTCATTCGCGGGTTCGAATCCCGTCGATCGCCCCAATAATGCTATATTTTTTATTTCTTTTTTAAATGGCTATTTTTTTCTCAAAAACAAGAAAAATACTATAATATTACCATAAAGTAATATATAATAGGGAGATACATATGAACTTCAAAAAAATAAAGAAAGTGTTTTTTTTAAATATAGGATTGGTGCTTCCGATTGCATCTTTATCATGCTCAAATCAATCTATAAAAAACGAAGATCAAGAACCGAAAAATTTTAATGATTCTAAAAAACATGATGATGTTATTAAGGTTTCGAAACTTTTAAATATTGATTTAAATTCTGAAGAAAACCAATTAGATTGGGTTGAATTCAAAGAACAATACTCAAAAATTCAATTTGATGAAAGTAAATCATCTGAATTTTTATCTAAAAACTGAATTACATTTCTGGCTAATTTAAATCAGTTTTATTCTAGACCATACCCTGATAATTCTGAAAATAAAGGTTGATATTTATTTCCTAACACTAATGCAGGAAAACATAGTCAGTTATATATTCATGTTATAGGTGTAGACCCAAAAGAAACACTTTTACAATCTCATAAACACATTAGTCTTCCGGATTTTGATACAAAATTAAATTCAAAGCTTACACAATTTTCTAAAGAATCTATGTTTGATTCAAATGAACGAGATAGTCAAGCTATTTTTCTAACAAAAAGAAGAACAGTTATTAAAATATCTAAGTCAAAAGGAAAAATAAAAGTATTTTATCCGAGTTATACTTTTTTAGCTAAAGATATTAATTCTAACTTTGTTAGATCAATTTCTATAAGTAATGAATATATTAATTTCTTGTTTAACGGAAATATTAATTCTAGAACTCAAAGTGATTTTGATAAATTTGAAAACATGACATTTGAAATTGGCGTTCCGTATAAATCATTTTTAATTTTAAAATAAGATAGTTTTTGAAAAACTGTCTTTTTTGTATTTAAAATAAATTTTATTTTTTTAATAAAAATGTTAAAATATAAAAAGATTATATTTATATTGAAATAATTTAATCGAATATTAAAAAAATAACGGTGAATTCACTTGGGTGTGCCTAAATAATTAGAGGTGCTAGGTGTTCGAAATCGTTACGATAAAAAACAAACTAAAAGGAAATTTAAAATGACAGAAAACAAAAAAGTTGAAAACAACACAAAAGAAACAAAAGAAACAAAAGAAACAAAATTACCAATCGTTTCAAGAACAAAATTATTAGAAGCAGGTGCATACTTTGGGCACAAAACATATGCTTGAAACCCAAAAATGAAAGAATTTCTTGTTCCTAATAGAAAAAATAGAGGTGCTCACATAATTGATATTTTTAAAACACAAAAATATTTAGAATTTGCTTATTCTTTAGTAAGTTCGTTAGCTGCTAAAAATGCTCAATTTATTTTTGTTGGTACAAAAAAACAAGCTAAAGATGCTATTAAAGCTGCAGCTGAAAGAACTAACTCATTATATGTAACAGAAAGATGATTAGGTGGAACTCTTACAAATAACGAAACAATTATGAAACGTGTACAAAAAATGGAGGAATTAGAAGCTAAAGCAGCTGATAATTTTAAAGGTTACACAAAGAAAGAAGCGTTAAACTTCACAAAAGAACTTGAAAAATTACACAAAAACTTAAATGGAATTCGTTCAATGAAACGTTTACCAAATGTTATGATTGTTGCAGATCCTATTCAAGACGAAATTGCTGTTAAAGAAGCAAAAAGAAAAGGATTAAAAGTTATCTCACTTCTTGATTCTAACGCTAATCCAGATTTAGTTGACTTCGGAATTCCTGCAAATGATGATTCAGCAAAATCAATAACACTTATAATTACAGTATTAGCCGATGCTATTGCTAAAGTGAAAGGCGGACAACAATTATTTGCGTACCAAGACGATGAAAAAGTTGTTTTACCTGAATTTCAACCAAAAAATACTTCAAACAATGAAGTAAAAGAATCTAAAAAACAAGAAGAAAATAATTAATTAAAGGGGTCATTATATGTCAGTAAACAAAATGGAATTAATCAAAGAATTAAGAGCTAGAACAAATTCTCCTTTTGGAGATGTTAAGAAAGCTTTAGAAGCTACAAACTATGATATTGAAGCTGCTATCGATTGATTAAAAGAAAACGGAATCGTTAAAGCTGCTAAAAAAGCTGGTAGAGTTGCTGCTGAAGGAGCTGTTACAGTTGCTGGTAACGAAAAAAGAGCTATATTAGTTGAAGTAAACTCTGAGACAGATTTTGTTGCTCAAAACGAAAAATTCTTAAGTTTATTAAACAAGGTTGCTGCAGCTTTATATGAAGCTAAAGCCACAACACTTGAAGAATCTTTAACTGTTACATTAGATAATGAATTAACAGTTGAACAAGAATTATTAAACGCAACAGCGGTTATTGGTGAAAAAATTTCATTACGTAGAGTTTTAGCAGTTGAAGCTAAAGAAGATGAAGTTTTAGGTATTTATGTTCATGCAAATAGTCAAATTGCTTCAGTTACAGTTTTAAAAGGTAAAAATTCTGAAGTAGCTAGAAATATATCAATGCATGTATCTGCATTAAACCCTGAATTTGATAAAGTAGAAAGTATTCCTCAAGAACGTTTAGAATCAGTTAAGGCAGGATTTACAAAACCAACAGGATTTGAAAGTAAACCAGAAAAAATTCAAGAAAAAATTGTTGAAGGTTGATTGGATAAACAACTTTCAGAATTTGTTTTAGAAAAACAACCTTATGTTATTGACGATTCATTAACAGTTGAAAAATATTTAAAAACAACTGATTCTAAATTGGTTAAAACCTATAGATTTGAAGTTGGTGAAGGTATTGAAAAAGTACAATCAGACTTTGCTTCTGAAGTTGCAAGCATGGTTAAATAATAAAAAAAGTAAAGTTTGTTCTTTACTTTTTTTATTAAACTGACATTTTGTTAATTATAGATATTATTAATTTCTCATAAGAATCTATAACATTTTCAATATCTTCTAAGTTATTTTTTATTAAAACTCTACTTTCTTTAGCGTCAGCAATTTCAAATGACATAGATATTCCGTAACCTGGATAATTAATTGTTGTGTCTAATCATTTTAATTCTTTTATGTTTTTAATC
This sequence comes from Mycoplasma sp. CSL10137, assembly GCF_017116845.1. Taxonomy (NCBI): domain Bacteria; kingdom Bacillati; phylum Mycoplasmatota; class Mollicutes; order Mycoplasmatales; family Mycoplasmataceae; genus Mycoplasma; species Mycoplasma sp. CSL10137. Next base: position 64,082 of record NZ_JAFIRE010000002.1, read on the forward strand.
ATATCTGTAAGTATTTTTAAAGAGTTTTGGAGCCCAATTTTAGATTGATTAATTATTTCGTTTAATTTTTCAATCCTATCTTTTTGTTCGGTTATAACTATTTCATTTTGCTTTATTTTTTGATTTAATTCTTCTATTTCTCTTTTTAAATTTTTCAACTCTTCTTTTTTAGAATTTAATTCTTCACTAATTTTTCTTTTTTGTTCTTCTAAATTTTGTATATTTAGATTATTTCTTAAATTATCTTCTGTTAATTGTTTTATTATATTCTCTTTACTTTCTAAATCGGAATTATAATTCTTAATTAAAATTTTATATCTTTCAATTTCTTTATCTTTTTGAGCAATAATTTCTACTAATTCATCATATTTTTTATTTTTTTCTTGTAATTCTAATTCTTTTTCGTTAATTAATTTCAATAAATTATTTATATCTTCTTTTGATTTTTCTAACTCTAATTTTAATTTATTATTCTCATTAATTACTAATGACAATTCATTATTTAAATTATTATTATCATCTATTAAAGAAACAATTTTTTCTTGTTTTTCTTGATTATTTTTAGTTAAATTTTTGATTTTAATATTTAATTCATTAATATTAGAGTTCAATTGTGCTATTTTTTCTTGTTTATTATTATTTTCTTCTTTTGTTTGCTCTAGTTCTAAATTCATTTCTTGAATTCTTTGGTTTAAAGAGTTAATTTCATTATTATTATCACTAATTATGTTTTTAAGATTTAATATTTCGCTTTTATTGTTTGCTATTTTTATATTAAAATCTTCTATTTTTATTTCTTTTGATTTAATAATTTCATTTTTAGAATTTAATTCACTATTTAAATTATTTATTACTCTTTTTTGATCTTTAAGTTTATTTTCAGTATTCTGACTTGACTTTTTTAATTCTTCAATTAATTTATTATATTCGTGATTTTGATTTTCAATTATTAAAATTTGATCATTTAATTTCTTTATTATTTTACTTTTATCTTTGCTGTCGGACGATAATAGTTTTATTGTTTCTAGAATTCTATTATATAAAACTATATTTTCTTTGTGTGCGTTCATTAGTAAGTTTGTATTTAATTCTAATTTACTTATTTTATTAGAAATTGTCTTTATAAATTTAATATTTTTATTAATCTCTAAAACAAGTTGTTCTATTTTATGTTCAATATTATTTATATTTTTATTTATTTTATTAATTTCCAATAAATTCTCTTCGTTTTGACTTTTTAAAAGTTTATTATTTTCTGCGAGAATAATGTTTTTGTTATTTCTATTCAAAATAATTTCTTTTGCATTTCTAGAAATAATTAACTCATTTTCTTCTATTTTAGAATTTAATAATTTTGCTTTATTTTTCTTTTCAATTAATTCTAAATTTAAATCAATAATTTGATTTTCTAAAACAGTATTATTATTTATTATTTCGTTTACATTATCTTTTGCTAAATTATAGTTTTTATCAATTGTGCTTGTGATATCTAAAATAATTTGAATTACATCAATTAAGTTATTAACTATTTCATTATTTATAAAGATATATTTTTCTAAATTATTTTTATCTTTTCTATTATAAAAATCATTGGTAATTCTCTTTTTATCTTTGATTTTTTTAAGATTTTCTTGATATGTATGGATATTTGCTTCATTTACTATCTTTGGAATTACATATTCAAACAAATTAAGTTTAAGTTCTAAATTTTGATTAAAAATTTTTATTGATGTATCGTTATATATATTCAGAATTGCTAGGTCGATTTCATTCATGTTTTTTATCTTTATTTTGATAGTATTAATTTCTTTTTCTAAACTAGAATAAAAACGTTTTATCATTTCTGTTTCTTGATTTAAAATGTTTATTAAAGATTCATTTGCTTTTGTTTTATCTTCGATTAAATATTTCTTATGACGTAAAATATCTAAATTTATATTATGTATTTTTTTATCTAACTCAAACTTGGACTCAATAGTATTTTTGAGAATAAACGAGTTGTAGTAATAATCATCTATATGCAATTTATAGTTATTTATTTCATTGTCAAAATAGTTATTTTCTATTTTATCTAAAAAAGAATTATTAAGTTCTTGGATTTGTCTATAAGTTTCTATGTATAGTTCTTTATTTGTAATTTCTATATCATTTAATTGGTTTATACTATGCATTAAGTCTAAATTAAAAATTTTGAGTAGTCCTTTTAATTCTTGATTAACTTCGTTAATTATGTTTTTATTTTCAATTTCATTTATATCTATGTAATTTATACTTATTTTATAAATATCATTGTTTAAATAAATTTTATTTTTTATTAGATTTTCTATATTTTTAAATGAATTTAATAATTTATTATTACTCAATTCTACTTTTAAAGTATTTTTTATTTTTTGGTTATTTTCTATCTCTTTTTCTTTGTTTTTCTTTAATTCTTCGTAGTTTATATTGTTCTCATTTTTTAGTGACTCAATTTTTAAATTTATCTTTTTAAAATCTATTGTTTTGTTTTCTAATTTTTTTATTTCAATATTGAATTTATCTTTTTGCAGCGTTGTTTTAAAGTCGCTATTCGAATTAAATTTTATTTGTTTCTTATTAGTTCAACTAATAGGTATTGTTGCTGTTATTAAACTTCCAACTACAATGCTACTTAAAATTAAATATTTATGTTTTTTCTTCATTTTCCTCCTAAATAATAATTTATTTTTTTGAAAAAATGAACAAAAAAAGTAAAAACAGTATTGATGTTTTTACTTTTAACAAAATATTAATTTCTTCTTGATTTACTAAAATCAAAATTTTCGATTATATTAATAGATTTATCAAAAACTTCATCTTCGCTCAATTCATTAGTATCTATTATTACATATGGTATTTTATATTTTGTGGTTAAATTAATAAATTCCTTTTTATAAATAGAATGTAATTCAAAAAAATATTCAAAATTTTTATTAAAATTATCTATTTCAACTTTTCTTCCTCTTTTTAAAATTCTATTTTCAACATTTTTAAAATTAATATCAAGAAAAATTGCAAGATCAGGATTATTATCTAAATTTATTAAATGCTCAGACATTTCTAAAAAAGCTTTTAGGTATCTAGATTCTTTTTTTGAAAGTGTGACGATTGCAAAAATTATATGCTCAATATTAAACCTATCTAAAAATATATGTGTATCCTTATGTGAATTTTTGTTTAAAAATTTTTTATTAGCAATATTAAATGAATTTTCTAAGGATTCAGTGATATATGCTTGAAAAGATAAATCAATATTTGGCTTTTGTGAATAAATTCATTCTAAATATTTGTTAAAAATTTCATCATTTTCACTAAATTCTTCCAATAAAACAGAGTTTTTATATTTTTTATTTAAAAGTTTTGATAAAGTGCTTTTTCCGCTACCTATCATTCCGCTTACAGATATAACCATTATTTCTTTCTTTCTAAAATTAATTTATTTTTATGTTTTTCGATTATTTCAATTGTTTTGTTAAAAACCTCTTCTTCATTTAAGTTTTTAGTATCTATTATCACGTAATTCAAATTATATTTTTTAGCTTGTTTTTCGAAAGTTTTTCTGTAAAGTGCAAAAAGACTTTTGAAGTATTCTATATTTTCAGAATAGTGATTTATCTCTACTTCTCTACCTCTTTTAAATAGTCTTTTTTCAAATGTCGAATAATCTAAATCTAAATAAATTGCTAAATCAGGGGTCTCCCTATTTTTTATTAAGTTATTAAACATAGCATCATACCCCTTTAAATAGTTATCGCCTTTTTTAGAGAGTATAACTGATGCAAATATGTAATGCTCTATGCTAAATCTATCTAAAAATATATGGTTTTTATCCATTGAATAATTTAATTCATAAAATTTATCTATTATCTCATTTAATTTTGTTGTATGATTTTCAATTACGTACGCTTGAAACCCCATTGTCAAATTTTCTCTTTTTGAATATAATCACTCTAAAAATTGATTAAAAACCTCATCGTTCTCTTCAAATTCTTCAAGTAATAGAGAATTTTTGTAAAATTTTGTTAATTTTTTTGTCAAAGTACTTTTACCACTACTTATCATTCCGCTAATTCCAATAACCATCAATACCTCCGGATATTTTTATTGAAATATTAGTATAACAAAAAAATAATATGAATTTTTGAAAAATTTTTTTTATTTCTTTTTATTTATTTAAATAGTTTTAAAATAATAGAACATTATAATTATTATTTAGGAGTAAATATGTTTTTAAAAAAACCTGAGGGAACGTTGGAAATTATCACCGGCCCAATGTTTTCTGGAAAAAGTGCAGAATTATTAAAAAGATTAAAAATTTTAGAAATTGCAGGAATAAAAACTTTAGTTTTTAAACCTCGTTTTGATAATAGATTCAGCGAAACTATGGTTGTTAGTAGAACCGGAGCAAAAACGGATGCTATTGTAATTGAAAAAGCAAAGGAGATACTAGATAATTGAGACTCTAGTGTTAAGTCTGTTGCTATTGATGAAATAAATTTTGTTGATGATGGAATTTATGAAGTAATAGATTTTTTAGTTTTAAATGGAGTTAGGGTAATAATAAGCGGTTTAGATATGGATTTTATGCGAAGACCGTTTGGTGTTACTCCACATCTATTGGCTATTGCCGATTATGTGACTAAATTAAAAGCTGTTTGTTTAGTATGTAAGTCTGATGCGGCATTTTCTTTCCGTAAAGAAATTAATAGCGAATTAAATTTGTTAGGAGACTCCGAATACGAACCTAGATGTAGAAAATGCCATATTATTGGTGAGAAACAAAAAAATGATACTTATTTTAAAAAGTAAAAAGTGCTATTTATCGATAAATATATAGCGCTTATATTTATTTTTATTTTTTCACTTATTTTAAGTTACAAAAAATGTATAATAATTACAAGATTATTTATTAAGAATAATCTCTTAAAAAATATCCCAATCAAGATTAAAAATATAATTAAAATTTATTAAAAGAGGAAAAAATATGAAACGTTTATTATGTTTATATAAGCCAAGCAATGATAAAAATTATCCGTGAGCTTTAAAACACCCAAAAGTTAAATCTGCTTTAGCGTTATTTAAAACACGTAAAGATGCTATGAATTGATTCTTAGAATTAGGATACGATTGTGCTACTTATTTTCAAACTGAAAAAAAAGTTTTTGGTGGTCTTTTTATTTCTGAAAAAAACGAAGATGGAATTTTTGAATTTGAAGTTAATACTGAAAGATACGATGGTAACGTTGATGAATCTGATATTCTTAGAGAATTTAATGTTGATCAAAAAACTGGTTTAAGAAATTATGAAGAAGCTGGAAAATACTTAAGAGAAATTGTTGATTTTAAAGTTTTACGTGATCATGAAACTTATTTCCCTGCTGATGACGATTTTGTTATTGAAAGAAAGAAAAACCCTAAAGATATTCAAATTGAAAAATTACAAAAACAAATTGAGGAATTACAACTTTTATTACAAAGCAAAAACGTAGATTCACATGAAGTTTCTGTATTACTTGCAAAATTAAATGATACAAATTCAGACAAAGCTGCTTTACAAAGAGAAATTGAAATATTAAAAGCAAGAGCTGAATCTTATGATAATGTTGAAGTTAAAAAAGAAGTAGAAGTTAGAGAAGTAATTAAAGAAGTACCGGTTGAAGTCCGTAAGTCGTAAAAGAAGTTGAAGTAATTAAAGAAGTACCGGTTGAAGTCGTAAAAGAAGTTGAAGTAATTAAAGAAGTACCGGTTGAAGTCGTAAAAGAAGTTGAAGTAATTAAAGAAGTACCAGTTGAAGTCGTAAAAGAAATTTATACAAATGATAATGATTTAATTAAATATCACTATATTAGAGACCTTTCAAAAGAAGAACAATTAGAGTCATTAGCTGTTTTTGCTAACAAATTAGAAAAAATTTCAGATAAAGTAGTTGAAGAGAAAATAACTTCAATTCAAGATAGACAAGATATTAAAAACGAACTATCTTATTCGTTATCAGTTGCTAAAGAGTTGAAAGAATATTATAATGAAGATGTTAAAAAGACAAAATTATTAAAATTAATTATAGAGTCTTTAACAAAATCAACTAGTAGATTATCGACAAAAATATTTGCAAGAGAAGATGTTGCGCATGCACCTGAAAATTTTGTATATGTACAATTAGAAAATGGCGAAAATATTAGATTATCACAAGAAATTTCTTTTGTTATCTACAATAGAAAATATGTGGCTTTTGTCGAAGAAAAAGATTACTCATATGCTTTTGTTGCTCAAAGAGTTTCTAATAAAGATCATTTATTAGTATTTACTGATTATTCAAATAGTGTAAAACAAGAAACTATTGTAAAAACAAAAGAAATTTATGTAAATGAGAGTGATTCGTTCTTATTCTGATCGGTATTATTAATTTCATTAGCATTTGGAGTTTTAATAACATTAGTTTTCATGCTTTGATTAGGATATGTACCTACATTAGCATAATTAAATATAATATAAAAAATAATAGGGAGCCTTTACCCTGTTATTTTTTATATTTTTTGTTTAGCTATTATGGGTTTTTAAAAGTGGAGAATTATACCAAATTTCCCAAAAAGCATTTTAAAAATTTGGTATAATAAATATTATGGCTATAAAAAGAGAAAAAATGTTAGAAATAGTAAATCATCTCAAAAATTTTGGTTTTGTTTTCCAAGGTAGTGAAATATACGGAGGATTGTCAAATACATGGGATTATGGACCGTTAGGTTCTTTATTAAAAGATAATATTGCGCGTGCTTGAAAGTTAGAATTTATTACTAAAGAGTCTAATAATCATTTGATTGATTCTAAAATTTTAATGAATCCAAATGTTTGAGTTACCAGCGGTCATGTTGGTAATTTTAGTGACCCACTTATTGAAAATAAAGTCAATCAAAAAAGATATCGTGCAGATAAATTGATTCAAGAAATTGATGAAAATATAATACCAGAAAAAATGTCTAACGACGAAATGAGAGATTTTTTAGTAAAAAATTTACCTGAATATGAGGGTTCAAAAACAGATTGGTCAGAAATAAGAAAATTTAATTTGATGTTTCAAACTCATCAGGGTGTAGTTGAAGGCGAAAAATCTGTTGTTTATTTAAGACCGGAGACAGCTCAAGGTATTTTTGTTAACTTTAAAAATGTTTTGAGAACTTCAAGATCTAAATTACCTTTTGGTATTGGACAGATTGGTAAGAGTTTTAGAAATGAAGTTACACCTGGTAATTTTATTTTTAGGACTAGAGAGTTCGAACAAATGGAACTTGAATTTTTTACACATCCTGACGAAGCTAATAAATGATTTGATTATTATATAAATAAAGCATGAAATTTTGTTAAAAAAATAGGAATTAAAGAAGAAAGTATTAGATTAAGAAAGCATGATGAATCAGAACTTTCACATTATTCAACAGCAACAAGTGATATTGAATTTAAATTTCCTTTTGGATGAGGCGAATTATTAGGTGTTGCAAATAGAACTGATTTTGATTTAAAGTCTCATTCTGAAGCGACTGGTGAATCGTTAGATTATTTAGATCCGCAAACAAATAAAAAAATAACACCATATGTAATTGAACCAAGTATAGGATTAGATCGCTTAATGTTGGCTGTAATTTCAGATGCTTATAGTATCGAAACATTAGAAAATGATGAAAGAGTTGTATTAAAATTTCCTATAGAAATTTCGCCATTTAAATTGGCTATTTTGCCTTTGATGAAAAAAATTTCTCAACCTGCTATTGAGCTTTATAACAAATTGCTAGAAAAAGGAATTAGCGTAAGCTACGATGATGCTGGTTCTATTGGTAAAAGATATAGACGTCAAGATGCAATAGGTACATATTGATGTGCGACTATAGATTATCAAACATTAGAAGATAACACAATCACATTAAGAAATAGAGATACAATGGAACAAATTAGAATTTCTATCGATGATATTACTAAATATTTATAAAACTTTAAAAGGAGTTTAATTAAATGGCGACAATTCCAAACGAAATTGTTAATGAAATAATTTCGAACTCAAATATTGTAAATGTTGTGTCTAATTTCCTTGCTCTTAAACGAAAAGGGAATAATTATTCCGCACTTTGTCCTTTTCATTCTGATAGTAACCCGAGTTTTAGTGTTTCGCCGCAAAAAAATATTTATAAATGTTTTTCTTGTGGAGAAAGCGGAAATTCACTAACTTTTGTTATGAAAAAAACGGGTAAAAATTTCGTAGAAGCATTGGAATTTTTAGCAGAAATGATCGGATATACTTACGATTTTTCTAGTTATAAATTTAATCCTTTATCCACCTTTTCAAATGAAGAATTAAATTTATTTGAACTTTTGGATGCCGCAAACACTTTTTTAAAGACACAATTATTAAAATTTGAAAGTGCTCAAAAATTTTTAAATGAGAGACAAGTAAATAATTTTGATTTATTAAATACTTTTGATTTAGGTTATTCAAGAGAATCTGATTTATCTGATTATCTAACCAATAAATTACATTATTCCGAAAAAGAAATGATAGATGCTGGTCTTCTAAATAGCGATTTGTATAATTTTTTTAAAAACAGGATAACATTTGCTATACGTGATAATAATGGTAAAGTTGTTGGTTTTAGTGGTAGAACTTTAGATCCTAAAATCAAAAGTAAATACATCAATTCACCTGAAACTAAATTATTCAAAAAGTCTAAAATTTTATATAATTTTTATAATGCAAAAGAATTTATAAAAGCAAAAAAAGAAATTATTATTGTAGAAGGTTTTTTTGATGTAATTGCACTTTATAAATCTGGTGTTAAAAATGTTGTGGCATTAATGGGTACGTCACTTAGTGAAAATCATATATTTAATATTAAAAGTTATAAAATAAAGTTATTTTTGGACAATGATCAGGCAGGGATAAGTGCATCATTGAAATCAATACTATCATTGTATAAACACGGAGTCCATGATGTAGATGTTATTATAAATACTTATAATAAAGATCCGGATGAAATTTTTAAACAATATGGTAAAAATAAAATTTTAGAACTTTTAGAAAATACTAAAAATTCTTTAGATTTTATTTATGAGCATTTTATAAATAAAAATAGACTAATGGATAATAGAGATTTCAGTAGTTTACAAAATTTTGAAAATAATATTATAGAGTTTTTACAGTATTTACCAGAAAAATTTTCTGACTACATAATTAATAATTTTTATAAATCATATGATTATAAAATTGAAGTTAAGAAAAATGATGTTGAATACGAACTAAAAGATGATACTTATCTTGAAAATACAATTCCTTTAGACGAAAATTACTTGATACCTAATTATGTGCCTGCTGAATTTAACGAACAAAATCTAAGATCTTCAAATAATAATTTTATTAATAATAAATATATCGATAATAATTCAATAAATCTTTTAAGCAAAACAATTAATAATAATATACAGATTAAATTTTTGATATATATGTTAGAAAATAAGTATATCAATGATAAAATCGACCAATCAGATAATAGATTTTTCTTTTTGAAACATGAATTATATAAAAATATATATACTAAGATACAACAAATGCACAAACAAAGTGATAACTCAGAAAATTTTTTAGATAGTCTAGAAGATGATTTTGAAGTAAGTAGTAATATAAAGAATATTATTAGGATAAAAAAAGAAGAAGTTTTAAATGATTTAAAAAATATTTTTTCACAATTAATATACTTAAAAAATAAAAACTCTAATATAGATCAAACTTCTATAAATTCCTTTTTTGAAGAATATTCAAAAAGAATTAAAAAAGAATTAAATTCAAATGACGAAGAATGAGAAATTAGTTTAGATCCATTAATAAGAGCATTTACTAATGAATTCATATCAAAAAATAAAAATAATATGGCTAATATTGATATGTCTCAAATTGATTTAATAAGAGCTTACAAATCAAGAAACGTAAAAACAACCATAAATAAGAAAAAGCCAAAAGGAGAATAAAATGAATAATTATGATTTAGTAATTGACATTTTAAAACAAGAGTTAAAGAGAAAAAAGAAAACTTTTTTTACTCAAGAAGAAGTTTTTGATATCTTAGATAAAAGAAAACTAAGTATATCACAAGATGACGAGTATGACGGTATTACCGAATTTTTTGAAGTTCTTATGGAGCATAAAATCATTAGTAATAAAGTTGATCAAGGTGATGATGAACTAATTGATAATACATGATCAAAAGAATTAGAAAATAATACTAAAAAATTATCAAAAAATAAAGATAAAAAAACTTTAGAATTTAATGAAGATTCTGAAGAAAATGAGCTTGATTTTGATTCAGAAAACGATGAACTAGATCCTGATTTGTTTGAAGATGATGAAGAAATAGATTCTTCAGATGATGAAAAGACAGAGTACGATTATTCTAATGATGACAATGATGAAATAGATTCTGAAGAAGACGAAGATTCCGAAGAAGAACAAGAAGATGATGATTTATACTCATCATCGGATGATGAAGATTTTGATTTAGATTTGAATTTTGATCCTAACCAATCTATATTATTAGAAACAGAAAATAAAAAAACAAGTAACTTAGCAAATAAATTAACAGAAACAAATGATATTGTTAAATGATATATGCGTTGAATCGGTAAATATGGTAATCTTTTAACCGATGAAGAGGAAGCTGAAATTTGTCGTCAAATAGAAAAAGGCGGATTTAGAGGAAAAAGAGCTAGAGATAAATTAGTATTACGTAATTTACGTCTAGTTATCAATAATGCTAAAAAATACAAAAATAGAGGGCTTTCTTTTATAGATTTAATTTCAGAAGGAAATCAAGGTATAATGAAAGCTGTTCAAAAATTTGATGTTTCAAAAGGTTTTAAATTTTCAACCTACGCAACATGATGAATTAGACAAGCGATTACGCGCGCGGTAGCTGATCAAGCTAGAACTATTAGAGTTCCTGTTCATATGGTTGAGACAATTAACAAAGTTTCTAAAATAGAACGCGAACTTCAACATAATTTAGGCTACGAACCATCGGATAAAGAAATAGCTGATGAAATTAATAAAATCGCTGGAAATAATGATTTTACAGCGGATAAAGTAGCGTACATTAAAAAAATTAATATTGATCCAATTTCCCTTGATAAGCAAGTTGGTAAAGAAAACGATTCTTCATTTAGTGATTTTATTAAAGACGAAAACACAATTGGACCAGTTGATTTTTCAGCTCATGAAGAGTTATCTGATTTAATTTTAAAAATGATAGATGAAACATTAGAAGAGGATGAAAAAGAATTAATTTGTAAACGTTATGGTGTTGGCTATGATAAAGATGGTAATCGTTATAGAGTACATTCTTTAGAAGAATTGGCAGTTTCTAGAAACAATGTTTCTAAAGAAAGAATTAGACAAATTGAAAATAAAATATTAAGAAAACTAAGAAATAATCCTAAATTTGGTAAAAATTTAAAAGATTATCACGCATAATATGAAATTAAAAGAATTAATCAATGAACTTGAAAAAATGTACCCTTTATCAAATAAAGAGATATGGGATCCTTCTGGATATTCAGTTAAAACCCAACAACATAAAAAAATAACAGGTATTTTATTTGCAATAGATTTAACAAATGATGTTCTAAAATTTGCAATCGAAAAAAAATGTAACTTAATTTTAACCCATCATCCTTTTTTATTTGAAAAAGATAAAAAAACAGAATTTTTAAAAGCGCCTTATAAAAAGGAAATTGTTTCTAAGTTAAAAGAACATCAAATAACTTCTTATTCTATGCATACCAATTATGATTGTTCGTTATTAGGCACTTCATATCAAATAGTGAAATATATTGGTTTAGAAGAATATTTTGATTATACTTCTCCAAAGTATAGTGCTATAATAAATAAAAAAACTTCATTAAAAGAAATTGTTTTTTTATTACAACAAAAATTAGGTTTACATTCTTTTAGAACAAATCTAGATAAAGAAGATTATGATAAAGCATTTAATAATATTGCTTTTTTGAGCGGTAGCGGTTATATAGGTCAAATAATAGAAATGAAAGATAAAATTGATTTATTTGTAACAAGCGATCTCAAATGAAGTGATTGAATAACATACAAAAATACTAATGTTAATATATTAGAAATACCTCATTTAGATGAAGAAGTTTTTGCTTATCATTTACACGAAATTGTAAGAACTAAATTTAACAAGATAAATAATTTGCATATATACAAAATGAAATTACCTTATAATAATGTTCTAGAGGAGAAATAAATGAGCAAAATAACATCATATAATAATAATGTTCCGATATATTCTGAAGAAAAAACTTTAGAATATATCGAAGTTTTAAAAAAGTTTTTAAAAAATAAATTAAAAAGAGCCAATGCAACTGGTTTCATAGTTGGTATTAGCGGTGGAATTGATTCTGCATTAACTTATTCTTTAGCTAAATTAGTTGCTCCAAATACTACAATTGGTGTTGTTATGCCCATATCATCAATGAGCGATTATGACTTAAAACATATTAGTGAATTGGAAAAAACATTTGGTCAAGAATTTATCAAAGTTGATTTAAGTAGTGTTTTTGAAGCGCAATTAAAACAATTGAATATTTCTAATAAATTAGCTATAGCAAACATTAAACCTAGGTTAAGAATGACAACTTTATACGCTTTAGCTCAAGAAAATAATTCGTTAGTTTTAGGTACCGATAATGCTGATGAAGTTTATATTGGTTACTTCACAAAATATGGAGATGGTGGAGCAGACTTATTACCCATTTCTAGGTTAACTAAGGGCGAAGTTAATTTTATGGCTAAAATTCTAGGAGTTCCAGAAAGTATTTTAAGAAAGAAACCATCTGCAGGGCTTTGAGAAGGACAAAACGATGAAGATGAGTTAGGTTTTAGTTATTTAGAACTTGATTACTATATAAATCATTTAAATGATAAGGATAAAATTAATTCATATATTAAAGATGAATCAATAGAAAGAATAAAACATAAGCATAAAATTTCTAAACATAAAAGAGATGGCGCTTATAAGCCAAATAAAATAAAATAAAAGGAGAAATAATATGGCAGGACATTCACATTCAGCAAATATAGCACATAGAAAAGGTGCGCAAGATGCGGCTAGAGGAAAAATTTTTCAAAAATTATCTAAGGAGATCTATGTAGCAGCAATGCTAGGACCAGATCCGGATACTAATCCTACACTTAAATTAGCTATTTCAAAAGCTAAATCAAAAAATATGCCAAAAGACAATATTGAAAGAGCTATTGCTAAAGCTAAAGGTTCAAAAGATTCGGAATCATTCATTGAATTGTTATTTAATGCAACAATTAGTGGCGGAGCTACATTTATGGTTTTAGCTTTAACAGATAACGTTAATAGAGCGAAATCTAATGTGCAATCATATTTTAACAAACAAAATGCAACACTTGGAAAAACAGGTCAAGTCCCTTACGCTTTTGATAAAAAGGGAATAATTGAAATATCTAAAACATTAGTTTCGGAAGATGATTTAATGATGGTGGCACTAGAAGCTGGAGCTGAAAATATTGAAACAAATGATGATACTTTTGTTATCTTAACAGAGCCAGATGGTTTTACTGAAGTTAAATCTAAATTAGAAGAAGATTTAAAGATTAGTGAATTTATCCAATGTGAAGTTACATACATTCCAAATATGTATGTTGAATACGATGACGAAAAGAAAGAAAAATTATTTGAATTCATTGATAAATTAAAAGATGACGATGATGTTCAAGAAGTTTATCATAATATTCAGGAGTAAATTTAATGAATTGAATTTACGAAATTTATAAAGGAATTAATAGCGGGATTCAAAATGATAGCGCTTCCAAAATAATATTAGTTTTAATTTTTTTACTAATATTACTTTCTATACCGACAATTTTATCGATAACTTTACCTTTTGCAAAGAAACTTTTAAATAGCAATATAAAAGTTTATTTATATGCTTTTTCAACAGGTTTTTTTATTATACTTGCGACTTTTGGTTTTTTACGAGAATCAATAGAGCAGTCTTCTTTATATGCTTTTAATAATAATTTTTCAACGAATAAAACGTATTTATATAATATATTTTTAGTTGGTGGTGGTTCGCTTTTGGGCCTTATAATTGCAATAGTAATTAAATTTGTTATCTCATACAAACTTAACCAAAAATTGATGAAATCCAAAAAATTAAGTGTTTTTATTCACGAACATAATCATTCCGACGGAGAGATACATCATCATTCCCACGAAGAATTTATGTCAAACAAAGACGATAGAATAAATTTGGTTGAAGATACAATTTTTGTTGAAAAAGTAGAAAAAAAGTTAAAAATAATTGCTTTACTACTCCTATTAACACATAGAATACCTGAAGGTTTACTAATCGGGTATAGCTTGTCTCAAAATATACTTTCGGGATATTATGCAGAAATGCAATTGTCGGATGGTGGAGTTACAACTTTAACTGCTGCGTATCTTTTTTCTTTAATATTACATTTAATACCCGAAGAGTTAATTTTTTATGTTAGATTACGTGAATCAGGGTTTTCTCCTCTTAAATCACTAATGATTTCGTTTTTAGGATTATCACTTTTCTTACCTTTTATGATCATTGGTGTTTTTGTTAATATAGGCAATGAAAAATACATAAATTCTTTAATTTATTCAACAATTGGTACTATATTTATTTTCACTTCTTTAGTTGAGTTTTTACCTGAATTCTATCATTGAATTCTTAATAAAAGAAAATATTTTTTTGTTATATTAATGATGTTTATTGGAATATTATTTGCAATTTTTGTTTTATCATTCCATTCACACAGTCATTAATTAAATAGGGCGACAAATAACGATTCGCCCTTTTTGTTATTTAAGTATAAATAAGAATGTAAATAATGTATAATTTAATTAAAGATTATTGTTTTTGAAAGGAATTGATGAATACTAAAAAAAAATACTTTGCATTTGCGTTTTTATCTATTCTTTTAGTTTTAATATTGATAATTTCCATCTCTATAATCTATGTTAAAAATGTAAATATACATACACATTGATTAATAATTGAATTGTCGGTTGTTGTTTGATTGATTTTAACATCATATTCTATAAATCAAACTATTTTGTATTTTGCTAAAAGTAGAGAAATAATTAAAAAATCATTTAATGGATTTGTAGAAGATATAATGGATTCTAATTCTATAGGTTTAATTATTTATGATGTTGATAAAAAAATTTTATATACGACAAAATACATAAGAACAAAATTTAAAAAAGATTTTATTGGCAGAAATATTTTTGATTTTTTTAAAGAAATAAACCCAAAATATAAGGATTTAAATTTTGATGCTAATAATTTTAATATTAGTAATGAGAACAATGATTTTGAAGTTCAATTTTGACCTTTAAATAATGTTGTTGTGATAAGAGATATAACTACAGAATCAATTTATAAGAATGAAATTTGAGAGCAAAAGCCCGTTATTGCAGAATTGGAAATTGATAATTATAGTTTATATCAATCAATTCTTTCTGAAGAACAATTATTTAAAATTAATTCTATAGTAATTAATATAATAAACGAATGTGTTAAAAAATATAATATTATTTATAGACAATATACTAATGGTAAATTTCTTATTTTTACAAATGAATTAACTCTAAAGGAATTGATTGAAAATAATTTTGATCCGTTTATGAATATACAAGAAGATATTTCGAGAGAAGAAATTAATATTAATAAGCTATCATTAAGTATTGGTGTTGCTCATGGTTGAAATTCTTTAAATGAAAAATTAGAACAAGCGAAAAAAGCTTTAGTTCAAGCTCAATCGCGTGGAGGGGATCAAGTTGCAATATTTTCAAATTTTATGCCACATAAATATTATGGTTCTAATAATGAAATACTTCCGGATAATAATAGAACAAAAATTAGAGAAGTTTCTAGTTATTTTTCAAAAAAACTAGAAGATACAAAAATAAAGAATGTTATCATTTATGGTCATAGGTTAGCAGATTTAGATGCTCTTGGCTCTGCTTATGCAATACATTTGATTGCTAAAAAATTTGGTAAAAAATCATATATATGTAGTGAAACGTACGACAGTACCGTAGAAAATTGGCTAGAATCAAACCCTTGATTTAATAAAAATCAAATATTAATAAATAGAAAACAAGCTTTAGAATATAGTTCTGTTGATGCATTAATTGTTTTAGTTGATAATTCTGACCCATTAAGAACAGACAATCCTAATTTACTTGTAAATACTAAACGTGAAAATATTTTTATTTTTGATCATCATAGAGTTGCAAAACAAGTTGATTATGCCTTAAAAACTAACATTTTTATTGATACAAGTTCTTCGAGTGCTTCTGAAATAGTAACCGAAATATTAATGTTTTTATCATATAAAAATATTTTAGACACAAATGGGGCTCAAATGTTATTAAATGGTATATATTTAGATACAAATAATTTCTCAAAATCAGCTACTCCAAGAGCATTTGAGGCCGCGGCTTGGTTAGGTTTAAAAGGAGCTAATCCAGTTATTAGTAGAGATTTATTAAAAATAGATGAAAAAACTGAAAAAGTAATTGAATCAATGCTATCAAATATAACTGAAATAAAAGAAGGTTTTTACTTAGCTTATTCTGATATTGAAGTAACTAATGATGTTATTTCTATAGCAGCAAACGAAGTTTTAAAAATTAAAGGTCGTGTCGCTTCTTTTGTTGTAGCAAAATTAAAAGGCACTAAAAAATACAAACTTAGTGCACGTGGGATAAATACAAATGTTCAAATAATTTGTGAAGCTGTTGGTGGTGGCGGTCATTTTAGTGTTGCAGCCGCAGAAAGTGATGAGCAATTAGAAGTATTTATTGATAATATTAAACAAGCAATTTCCCAAAATGGAAATAAGGAAGGATAAAAATGAAAATAATTTTAATTAAAGATTCAAAAGACGGAAAAGCTAACACAATTATTGATGTATCTCCAGGTTATGGTACTAATTATTTAGTTAGAAATAAAATTGGTGTTCCGTATAACGAGAAAAATTATGCTGAATTACAAAGAAAATTAAATAAATTAGTATCAGATGAACACCAAACAAGACAAGAAGCTCATGAGTTAAAAAATAAACTAGAAGATTTAGTTTTAAAATTTGAATTAAGCGCAAATATTGACGGAAATAAGAACTTAAATGTTCATGGTTCTATTTCTACTAAAGATGTCGAAAAAGAAATTTCAAAACTCGGTTTTAATGTTCCTAAACATGCTTTTCAAAAAATTCATTTAATTTCTGAAGGAAAACATGATGTCGAAGCTATCTTATATAAAGATATAGTTGCCAAAATTAGAATTGAAATAAAAATAAATGTACACAAATAATAAATTTAACAAAACTTTAAAATATTCTAATTTCGAAAAATTATCTTCAAAGTTTTTAACAAATACGCTTTTTCATGATTATAATATTGAGAGAAGTGTGTTGGCAGTCATGATATCAGTTGAAGATAAACAAACAATGGGTGTAGAGTATTTAAATTCTGATGTTTTCTTTTATGCGGATAATAGACAAGTTTTTGAATTTATAAAATTGAAAAGAGATTCTAACGAGGGTTCTATAGTATCTTATTCTTTTACTGATTTAAGTAATTTCTTAGCATCTAATGATGAATTAGCAAAAAGATTTCCCTTAGTAGATCAAGGACTACTTAACGATTTATCAACATTAATAGTTAATGAAAATAATTTTTTAAATTATATTCAAAAATTAATCGATTTACACAAGTTAAGACTATTGGAAGTTTTTTATAGTGACACTATAAATTCTATGAAAAATAAAACTGATGTTAAGTTCCAAGATTGTGTAGAAGACTTCGAAAAATTTGTCATTAATAATAAGGTCGACACCGTAGATAATAGTAGTTTTATTTCTCTTTCAGAAGCTACGAAAAATTATGAAGAGCAAATGCAAAAAATTATGGAAAGTGATGGTTCCTATAATGATGATAGAATTTTTACAGGATATCATGGAATCGATAAATTTACAAATGGTTTTAAAGGTGGTCAATTAATTGTTTTAGCTGCTCGTCCTGGTGTTGGGAAGACTGCTTTAGCATTAAACATTGTAAGTAATATTTTAAAAAATCCAAAGCGTAATTGTGCTTTCATATCTCTAGAAATGCCAGTAAATGAATTGGTGATAAGATATTATTCAGCAAATTCTAGAACACCAATGCGCAAAATATCAGACCCAAAGCAATTATCACCTCAAGAAATTGATGTATTAAAAGAATCTTTCAACAATAATGCTTTAGATAGACTATATTTTGATGATTCGCCTTCTAGCAAAATATCAGATATTATTTGAAAAATTAAATATTTATCAAAAGAATTACCAACTAAATTAGATTTTGTTGTTGTTGATTACTTACAACTTTTAAGCGGCGGAAATTTGTCTAACGGAAATAGACAAAATGAAGTTTCTATAATATCAAGAACACTAAAAACGCTTGCTTTAGAACTAGAAATACCAATTTTAGCACTTTCACAACTTTCAAGAACTGTCGAACAACGTGAAGATAAAAGACCACAACTACACGATTTAAGAGAATCTGGTTCAATTGAACAAGATGCAGATATCGTTATATTTTTAAATAGATCGAATAAATTTTTACAAGAAAAAACAAATACTGAAGATAGAAATAACCCTATAAAAATAGATTTAACCATCGCTAAAAATAGAAATGGACAACCCGGTATTTCTAATGTATATTTTGAAGGAAATATTGTGTTATTTCAAGAAATTCAAGAAGATAATTATTAAAAGGAGAAGCGGAATAATGGATTCTTATTATTGATGATTTAAAAGTAATATTAAAGTAGGTATTGCTCATGGATAGTTATTATTATTACATTTTTATACCAATACTGCTAGCTTTATTTTTTTTAAGTGGCGTATATAGTGGTTGCGAAACTGCTTATTCAACTTTAACAAAAGCTAAAATATATGAAATGGTTGAAAATAAAGAAAAATTTTCTAAAATAATAGAAAAACATAGTAATAGATACAATAGAATTTTAACAACAATATTGATTGCGAACAATATAGTCAATGTCTTATCTGCGACTATGACTGCATTATTATTAGGTAAGGTGTTTGAAAACTATACAAATGCTTCGTTTTTAACAACTATAATTTCAACGGCGTTAGTAACCCCTCTTTTAGTTATTTTTGGAGAAATTACTCCTAAATTATTAGCAAAGACAAATCCTAAAAAGTTTTTAAAAATGTGAAGTTGATGAATTGATGTTAATTATTGATTTTTTTGAGTTTTAACATGACCAATTAGCAAATTGTCTAAAAAAGTTTATGTTACGCATTCAGAAGAAGATTTAAAGAATATAATTAATATAGCTCAAAATGAGGGTGTATTACAAACAGGAGAAAGTTTATTAGCTCAAAATGCACTTGATTTAGATTCTACAAAAGTATCTTCGCACTACATTAGAATGAAAGATGTAACATATTTAAATTATAAAACTAGTATAGCGGATGCTCTCAAGGTTTTTGCAGAAACAAATTATTCAAGAATACCTATTGAAAAAGATAAAAAAATGATAGGAATAGTACTATTAAAAGATATTTTTTTACTTAAAAAAGGTCAATTATTAAAATACGTTAAACAAGTTCCGCAAATTTCATCAAATTCGATATTATCAAGTGCTTTAGAAAAAATGAGAAGCGCGCAAGCACAGATGGCTTTTGTGGTTGAAAATAATAGTAGCACAGATGTTTTAGGAATTATAACCATCGAAGATATTGTTGAAGAAATTGTCGGAGAAATATATGACGAATATGATGATGATGAACAAATTTATGAAATTTCATTAGAAAAATCTAGAGTACAAAGTGATGTGATAATGTGAGATTTATTCAAACAACTTGAAATAGATTCTTCATTACTAGAAGATAGTGAACACGATTTAACTTTAAGAGATTTTATACTATTAAAAACTTCTAAAACGAGACTTTACAAAAATGCTAGATATGTTTTAAATGATAAAGTAGCATTTAAAATCATTGAAATTAGCAAAGAAAAGAAAAAAATATCGACTGTTGAAGTAACAAAATTATAAAAAATAGACATTTTAACATAAGTTAAAAGTCTATTTTTTTTATTTATTTTTTACCTAGCATGCTAAACATATTCTTTTTATAAACTTCGACACCAGGTTGATTAAATGGATTTACTCCAAGCAAGTATGCACTCATTGTTAATGATCTTTCAAAGAAGATGAAAAGAGCACCTAAAGTAGATTCATCAAATTTATTAAATAACATATGAATAACTGGTATTTTACCAACTTCATAATGAGCTTGTGAAGTAGCTTCAAAAGCTGTATTGTTAATAGAATGCAAGTTGTTTTTATCTAAATATCCTAGCTTATCATAATCTACTTCGTCTGTAGTGAATTCTATATTATCTTGTGGATTTTTAAGTGTTAAAACTGTTTCAAATAATATTTTATTACCATCTTGAATCATTTGACCTAAAGAGTGTAGGTCTGTGGAGAAAATAGAACTTGTAGGTCATATTCCTTTTCCGTCTTTACCTTCTGACTCTCCGTATAATTGTTTTCATCATTCCATAAAATATTGCATTTTTGGTTCGTATGAAACCATCATTTCAATAGTAAAGTTATTTTTTGTATGTAATAAAAATCTAGCGACGGCATATTGATAAGCTTCATTTTCACTAATTTTATGCGAACTTAACTCTTTGTTTGTTTCGTTTGCTCCATCTAATATTTTTTTAGCATCAATTCCAGCACATAAAAATGGGAATAAACCGACAGCAGTTAAAACTGAAAATCTACCACCGATATCATCGGGTACTATAAATTTTGTGTATCCTTTTTCACTTGCTAATTCGAATAAAACACCTTTTGATTTATCCGTTGTTGCAACAATTAAATCTTTAGAATTTTCTCCTTCTTTTTCTTCTAAAATTTTTCTAAATTCCCTAAAAGCTATTGAAGGTTCAAGTGTTGTTCCTGATTTGGAAATAACATTAATTGCAAATTTTTTATTTTTTACATAATTCAATTTTGCTACTAATGTTTCAGCTGAAATGTCATTTCCAGCAAATAATAATTCCATTTTTGGTTTTTTCATTGAGTAAGGACCATAAATAAAATCATAACCAGATTTTGCACCTAAATAAGAACCACCAATACCGATTACAACAACAACTTCAACTCCATTTTTGTGTCATTCGTTAGCTTTTTGTTCCATTTTTGAAAATTCTTCTTTATTATAATTTTCGGGTAGATCATATCATCCAAGTCAATCTTTTTCAGCAACGTTTTTATTTAAAACATCATTATGAATTTTAGTGACATTATCTTGTAGTGAATCAATCATTTTTTTATCTAAATGTTGAGATGTTTTTTCTAAATTGATTTTTAAATATTTCATTAATTCTCCTTTAATAATTTAAATTATTAAAATTATATTATAATTTCACAAAAAATAATATTGTTTTTTAATCGTTCTTGATATTGTAAGTTATCTTACCAGAAGAATATGTGTAATTTTTTTGTTCGTTTTCAACGTCTTCTAATTTATACTCATATTCTTCTATTTCTGGAAATTTTTTTCTAAATAAAAACATTATAAAATCATATACCATAATCATTGCTCGAACATCGTTTTCACAATATCTTTTCAATTCCGGAACTACATTTTGTTCCCATACATTATCACTTATTCCGTTAACATGTCTTAAAATAGCGACTTCCATTGCCATAGTTCCTTTTTGGATTACTAGTTCAGAATAAGGTGTTATTTTAGATCTAAGGTCAAAATTCATTTTATTAATATATTTTTCAATTCCTTTTATTGAATAAAAGTAATTTAAAAATTTTATATGTATTCTTGTTTTTTCTAAAATCTTATTATTTTTCTCAAGATTAACGTTTTTATCATCACTAATTTCAATGTCATTTCCGTTTTCTAAGAATGTAAAATAATCCTTAATTTCATAACTATTTAATTTTGAATGTCCAAAGCAATCTAGTAAGTCAATTGTATTGTTATTTATTTTATTTATCTTGTTATCAAATTCGCTTTTTTCTTTGTAGATTTTATTAAATTCATTGATAAAATCAACATCATTATCCTTGAAAGCTTTTTCAACAAGTTTTTTAATCTCTCTATTTCTAGTGTTTTCATAACTTTTATTATAAACTACGTAATAATCATAATCATCGCTATGTATTTGATCTATCATTTTTACTAAATCGATAAGTTTTAAATTTTTGGTATCGCAAACAATATTCTTTTTATCTATCTCATTACCGTTTTTTGTTATTATTATGGATACTTGATTAACAATTTGATTGTAAGGTCCTATGTTATTTAAAGGTGGATAAAGTTCTGCAAAACCTTCATAATCATATCAACAAATTTTGGCATCTTTTTTATGTAATTTTTTAATTTTATTTAATGCAGCTATTGTAAAAAAGTTATCAGTTTCATTGAATTTTTTATTCTCATCTATTATGCTTTTGATATTATTTTTCGAAATATTTTTATAGTATTTGAAAGAAATTCTTTCAAATTTATCTTTTGTTAAGAATTTGAATATTGCATATTTTTCTTCTTTATCTATTCCTAACATATCATCAAAATAAATATTATTAATCTCATGGTTAAATGTATTTAAATTACCGTTAAGTCAATTTTCTACTAAGTTTTTCTTATCATTTTTATTATTAAATTGTAAAAAATGTACTATTGCATCTAGATTAATATTTTTAAAATCAAAATAGGATTTAGTAATTATTTTTTCATAAAAATCATAGTTAAAAATTGTGAACGCATAATCAGAATCATTATTTGATTTTTTTTCATTTTTAAACGGTATAACAATTTGTCCTTCTCTGTAACTA
Source organism: Mycoplasma sp. CSL10137 (assembly GCF_017116845.1). NCBI lineage: Bacteria > Bacillati > Mycoplasmatota > Mollicutes > Mycoplasmatales > Mycoplasmataceae > Mycoplasma > Mycoplasma sp. CSL10137. The sequence goes on from NZ_JAFIRE010000002.1 coordinate 87,104, forward strand.
GTTATATCTTTCTTTGAATAATTAAAAAGAAGTAAATCATTAAAATTCAAAGAAATATTATTTTCTGGAAATATCATATTTTTAGATGCTTTTAAAAAACTATACACTGAATTATTTTTATCATATTTGTTATTTATGAACAGTAAGTTATCACCAGATTTTGTTATAGCCTCCGAAAATTCTTTCAACATATCTGTAAGGTTTTTTCCTGTTGGCTTAGATATTGATTTATTAGGTGACGCAGCAAAAGATTCGTAAAATTCAATTTTATTTTTTGTAATTTTTCCATTTAATTTTGTGTATGGGTTTATTAAAATGGTGGACATATCTCTTATGATAAGATTATTTTTGATAAATAAATTATTTGCAAAAAAGAACTTATAATATAGTTCATATTTAGCTTTAGTATAACTTAAAAGAACTAATTTATCGTTTTTCTTATCAAAAATTAAAAAAGGTAAATTGAATAAGAAATTATTTTCTCCTTCTATTAATGAATATCCAATAGTTCCGTTAATTATAACGTCAATTTCGGGATCTGCAATAGCATTTAATGTTTCATTTATTTTCACTTCAATACTATTTTTTGTACTTATGTACTTAGGTTTTTTTAAATTATATTTTTTTAAATAATAATTAATTGCATCGTTATTATATCTATCATAATTATCTTTAAATACTTTTATATAATCATTTTGATTTACAAAATTACCTTTTGACACAGCTCCAAAATCATGAAATACACTGTCTTCGTATTCAAACTTTGAGTAGTCAAATAAATTTCCGTTCTCATCAGTTTCTTCCCCAAATTCAATAAAATTATCTATTGAATTTGATTCGTCAAAAATATTATTTATATAATTGACCAAATCCTTTCTTTCTCAAATTAGGGCCGGATTTAACCCGAATGTTTTTTTAAAAATGTTTCAAGATATATTTATAATTTTCATTATTTATTCTCCTTATTAAAAACTAATATAAATTATTATAAGTTTTATTTATATTTTAAAAAAATAAAAAATTATTTTTTGGTTTGTTATAATATTTTTGTAAAGAATTGTAATAAAAGAAAAAGAGGTTTAAATGAAAAATACAAAAATATTTTTAAAAGTTTTTAGTTCTATTGTTGGATTTTCAACTTTTGCTACTGTCATTTCTTGTTCAAATAAACAAGATATGTCTAATGGAGAACCAACCAAAAATAAAGTATCTAAAGACCAAACTAACGATAATCCAAATGCAAACATTAATGAAATAGACTTTGAAGTTAAAAAAATATTTAATCAAAATTTTGAAAAAGAATATTCAAGTTCACAAGTACAAAATTTAATTAATGCTATTAATTCTAATTCTGTTTTGTTTTATGACTATAAAGCTAAAGCGCTATTATCTGCTCCTGAAGGTACAGAAAGACCTAATTGAAAGGAAAATAGTTACGCGAATGTTTTCGATGCTAGCGAATTAACAATTGGTGGTAAATATAATCTATCTAATGCTATAAATCCTACTTTTGAAAGTAGAGGAGTAAAGAAAAGTGCACCAAAAATAGAATATGTCAAAAGTGATAATAAGATTACAATAGCATTCAAATACACTAAGCATAACGGTGGTTCTAAAGATGTAACTGTATCGGATAATCAATATAAATTAATTATAAATTTATAAATTTAAACACCTAGTTAAATAGGTGTTTTTTATTTCTCAAAATGTACAGTATATATTGTTGTTTAGCTTTTAATTTATGTCAAAATAATGTATAATTTAATAAAATATATTTTATTAAAAGGAGTACTATGGCCGACGATAAAAAAATAAATGAATTTTTAAATGAAGAATCAAACGAAAAAATAAAAAATACCGATTTAGAGTTTGATTATGAAGAAGAAAATAGGCTTGTTTTTAAAAAGAAGGAAACTATAGTTGTCGATGAAGAGGAAGAAGAAATACCTCAAAATAAAGAAGAATATACTGTTAGTTCACAAATAATTGAAAAAGAAACAGACGGTGTATTTCCTGTTGTTATTGACAATGAAATGAAACAATCGTTTTTAGAATATTCTATGAGTGTTATAGTTTTTAGAGCATTACCGGATGTTCGAGATGGATTAAAACCCGTTCACCGTAGAATACTTTATGATATGGCAGAGTTAGGTATTACACCTGGTTCACAACATAGAAAAAGCGCCCGTATTGTTGGTGACGTTCTAGGTAAGTATCACCCTCACGGAGATAGTTCGGTTTATGAAGCAATGGTTCGTATGGCTCAAGATTTCTCGATGAGATATCCTTTGGTTGACGGTCACGGTAACTTTGGTTCTATTGATGGCGATGAAGCGGCTGCTATGCGTTATACAGAAGCAAGAATGTCTAAATTATCCGCCGAAATGTTGGATGGAATTAAGAAACAAACTATTGATTTTGTAGATAACTATGACGGTAGCGAAAAAGAGCCGAGTGTTCTTCCGTCTCGTTTTCCTAATATTCTTGTTTCGGGAGCCTCGGGAATTGCTGTTGGTATGGCTACAGAAATACCGCCTCATAATTTAGGAGAAGCAATTGACGCAACTATTGCATTAGCTAAAAATCCAGAATTAAATGTTCGTGATTTGATGCAATATGTAAAAGGTCCAGATTTTCCGACCGGAGCTATAATTCTTGGTACTAAAGGTATTATTGATGCATACGAAACAGGTAAAGGAAGTATTACAGTTAGATCTAAAACAAAAATTATCGAAAAATCTAATGGTAGAAATCAAATTATTGTTACAGAAATACCTTATGCAATTAAAAAAACAACTTTAATTCAAAAAATAGTAGATTATCATAAGACAAGAGAAATTGAAGGGATTTCAGATCTTAGAGATGAATCTAATAGAGAAGGTATAAGAATTGTTATAGATGTTAAAAAAGGTTACAACCCACATGTTTTATTAAATAAACTTTATCAAAAAACATATTTACAAACTACATATAGTGCAAACATGGTAGCTTTAGTTAACGGAGAACCTAAAGTTTTAAATTTAAAACAAATTTTATCTGAATATATTGCACATCAAAAAAATATAGTTTCTCGTAGATTGAAATTTGACCTTAATAAAGCCGAAGAGAGAGCACATATATTAGAAGGTTTAAAAATTGCAATTTCAAACATTGATGAAGTAATTAAAATTATTAAAACTTCTAAAACTGAGTCTATTGCTCAACAAAGACTTTCTGAAAGGTATGAGTTAACAGATAGACAAACTAAAGCAATATTGAGTATGAGTCTTGGTCGTTTAACAGGGTTGAGCATTGAAAATATGGAAGCAGAATTAGCTTCATTATTAAAAGAAATTCAATATTATTTAGAAATTTTAAGTGATGAACAAAAATTAATTGAATTAATAATTTCCGAATTAGAAGCAATTAAAAATAAATTCAACGATGAAAGACGTACTTTTATAGATGTTGCCGGAATTGGTAAGATAAGTGATGAGGATTTAATACCTGTTAAAGATATAGTTATAACAGCTTCAATAAACGGTTATGTAAAAAGAATTAATCTTGAAGAATATAATACTCAAAGACGTGGTGGTGTAGGTTCTATTAGTATGAAAACCTACGAAGATGACGATATTTCATTAATATTAAATAGTACAACACATAGTGATTTATTATTATTTTCAAATTTTGGTAAGGCTTATAGTTTAAGAGGTTATCAAATTCCAGAAGGTTCTAAACAAAGTAAGGGGATACCTTTTATTAATCTTATTGAAAGTTTAAATGTTAAAGATGGTGAAAAAATTATTTCTATAATTAGTGTTGATGAATTTCAAAGTGATAATTATTTAGCGACAATAACAAAAAATGGTATTTTTAAAAAATCGGATTTATCATTATTCAAAAACGTTCGTAAGAATGGTTTGAGAGCATTTAGTTTAGCTGAAGGAGATGAGTTAGTACGTGCATTTATAATTTCAGATAATGACAACATTCTTGTGGCAAATAATTATAAAAATATTGCTATTTTTAAAGCTAACGATATTCGTCCAATGGGTCGTACAGCTCGTGGTGTAAGAGGTATAAAACTAGAACAAGGTCAAAGTGTTATAGGAGCTTCGACAAATAGAGATGGTTCGTTAATACTTTCATTAGGAAGTAAAGGTTTTGGAAAACTTACAAACGAGCAAGAATATCGTTTATCAAAACGTGGTGCTAAAGGTGTGACAGGAATAAATCCTGAAAAAGCAGGAAAATTAGTTTTTGCGCGTTTTGTCGAAACTTCCGATGAGTTGCTGGTTATAACAACAAGTGGAATAACAATACGTACAAAGATTAGTGAAATTAGTCAAACATCTAGAGCTACAAAAGGGGTTAAAATAATTAGCTTAAGAGATAAAGACGAAATCACCGCAGTAGAAATAATTAAAGGCGAAAAAGAAAATTAATATAAGGCTATGTATGAAAAAAACAAATTTGAAAGACGCTTTTAAAAATATTGTTAAAGATAAAAAAGTAGGTAGATTACGCAAAAGTTATATAGAAGCAACAAATTATTTTAAGAAAGGTAATTTCTTAATATTAGCAGTAGGTTTTATTTCTGGTTTAATTTTTAAAGATCTTGTTTCATCCTTAGCTAATGATATAATCTTAGGAGCAATAAGTAGCATTTATAATTTTAAAAATGCGGATATCAATAGTTTAGCTTGACATGGAATTAAATATGGAAAATTCATTGGTATTTTAATTAATTTTATTTTAATTACTTTTGTTTTATTTATTATATTAATAGTCGTTTTCTTTATTAAGTCTTTTATAACAGATTTTAGAAAAAAAAGCAATCCGCCTATTGAAGAGACTGTCGAAAAACAAATGAGTATAGAGGAGCAAATTTTAGAACAACTTAAACTTATAAATGATAAATTAAATAATTCTACCCAAAATATTGAATAAAAAACAAAATCAAAATGTTGATTTTGTTTTTTATTCAATACCATTTTTATTTTTAAAATTCATTTTAATTGGCGATCCAGTAAAATCAAAACTTGCTCTAAGCTGATTTTCTAAGAATCTTTGATAAGAAAAATGTAAGAATTTTTTATTATTTACAAAAAAAGTGAAGGTAGGAATTTTAGCTTTTTCTTGTCTTACATAATAAATATTTAATCTACCTCCATTAAAAGATTGAGGAGGTTGTATAAGTTGAGTTTCTAATAATAAATTTGAAAGTAATGATGGTTTAATATCTCTTTCTAAATTGGTGCGCACTAAATTAAGAGTATCTACTAATTTATTTATTCTTTGGTTAAATTTTGCGGATATAAATACAAACGGAACTCAAGGAACAAAGTGGAATTTATTTCTCATTTTTTTCTCGAATTCAGCCATAGTATTCGTTTCTTTAGATACTAAATCTCACTTATTTATCACTATTATTATAGGTTTTTCATTTTCTAGTGCGTAGCCAATAATTCTTGAGTCAAAATGTGAAATTTCTTCATTTGTAGCATCGATTACTATCAAAGATAAATCAGATTCTGATAACGAATTCATAGCACGCATTAACGCATAATGATCTACACTTTCAACTAATTTAGATTTTTTTGTGATTCCCGCTGTATCAATAACTTTATATAATTTGTCGTCGATAAAAATTTCTGATTTCACACTATCTCTAGTTGTTCCGGCTATTTCAGAAACTATAGATCTATTTTCTTTTGTTAAATTATTTAATAACGAACTTTTTCCCGCGTTTGGTCTACCAATTATAGAGAGGCTAAATGCATTTTCTTCTTGAGAATCTGAAAAGTCTAAATATTCTATTGCTTTATCTAAAACGTCACCAACACCTTCTCCATGAAGCGCAGATATCGGGAATATATGATCACAACCCAGTCTATATCAGCCATAATCAAAATCCTGCATACTTTCTAATTTATTAGCAACAGCAATTATTGGCTTATTACTTTTTCTTAATATATTCATTATAAACATATCATCATTAGTTATTTCGCTTTTTCCATCAAATAAAAAGAGAATAACATCTGCTTCTTGAATGGCAATTTTTGCTTGTATTTGAATTTGTTCTTGAAATGGTCTATTTTCTATTTCAATACCACCAGTATCAATTAATTTTAATTCATGTCCCGATCAATTTATTTTTTCGTATAATCTATCTCTTGTGACTCCTGGTTTATCGTATACTATTGAAACTTTTTTACCGATAAAACGATTGAAGAGAGTACTTTTACCAACGTTTGGTTTTCCTATTATTGCAATAGTGTTTTTCATATTACTCCTTAATTATTTTGATTTTTCCAAAGCAAGATTAATTATTTTTTCTACAACTTCATCTATAGTTAAAGCGGTGCAATCTATATATTCGCTATCTTCTGTTTTGTGTAAAGGATCAACGGCTCTATTCATATCTTGTTCATCTCTTTTTTGAACTTCGTACAATATTTCTGCAAAACCGGTGTTATAACCTAAAACCTCATTTTGTATCATTCTTCTTCTTGCACGTTCTTCCGCTTGAGCTCATAAAAAGATTTTAACTTCAGCGTGTGGCATTATTTTAAATGTAGTATCTCTTCCGTCGATAACAAAACCTTTTCTTTTTTTGGTCATATGTCTAATATAATCAACAACAAATTCTCTCACTTCGGGTATTTTAGCCACATTTGGTGTAATTTGAGAAATATAATCAGCTCTTATTTGGTGAGTTACATCAACACCTTTCAAAAGAATACGATCATCATCTAAAAGTTGAATCATACCTTGTTCAAGAGTTTTTATTACATTTTCTTTATCTCTAGTATCAACGCCCATGTCAATTACATTTTTAGCAATTGCTCTATAAAGACTACCGCTATTAATAAAAGTATAATTTAATTTATTGGCAATCATTTTAGAGACAGTAGATTTGCCCACTCCACTTGGTCCATCAATTGCAATATTAACCTTTCGCATAAAGTTCTCTCTTTCTATTTTTTAGATATTTTATTTATTATTTCTATAATTTCAGGGTTTATTTTTAAATTTTCATCAAAATCATAACCATTCATTAAATTACTATAATTTTTAGACAATTCTAATTTTAATTTAAAGGATTCGTCAATTAAGAATGTTAGTTCTTTTGAATAATTGAATTCTGAAAAATTTAAATTTTTCATTGATTTAGAAAATTCAATATCATAATCTAAAATAGGTTTAAAATTTCCATCAATATTTTTCTTAAATCATTTCATTTCTTTATTAAGCTCTTTATTTTCTTTATTTGATAAAATCATTAGAATAATTTCATCTCTACTCTTACTATAGTTTTGATTCATGTAAACTCCAAAACATTAATTAAAAAACACCAACTAATTTTAAAATAGGTAGTTAAGTGTTTTCTTTTTTTACTTGTTTTACCCTCTAAAGTGCCTTATATTTTTATAGTATATTTATGTTTTATATTTTATATTATCCCTAAATATTAATTTATTATATCATATTTAATAACTGTATTTATAAAAGTTAGTTTCATTTTAATATATTTTTCCTTTTTTGGTTTTTTATAATTAAAAACATATTTATTATTTGTGTGAAATAAAAAGATATTTTTTGTAACTTCCTTAATTTTAGGAGTATTAATGTTTTTTGTAGGAATTCATTTTTATATTAATAAAGTTGAAAATAAAGAAAATTATGTTAAAAATTATGACAATAAGATTTATACCTATATTTTATCTGGTGCTCTAAAACATACAGGTATTCATAGGTCAAATCGACTACTAACTTATAAAGAATTATTTGTTATAAATAAGGTACTGCCAAATTCATCGTTGAAAGATTTTGAATTAAGTGAAATCGCTCCTAGAAACGAAGAAATTTATGTCCCTTTCGAGAATTACAAATTAAAATGGTCGGAATTAGAAAATATTGAACAATTATTAAAGATTAATATTCAAAAAAGATATGCTAAATTGATAATAAACCATAAAAAGAAGTATAAGAAGACTTCATGAGCACAAATTTCAAATATTTTCGGAATTGGCCCAAGAATAATTTTGAAGTTAAAGAATTTTTTAATTCTAGATTAAAATATTTAAATGGTTTTTTATTATTATCTAGCATATTTATATTTATTTTTACATTAAATTATTCTTATTTAATTTTAATTATTCTAACATCTTTTTCTTTAATATTCATTGATAAGAAATCTAAAAAAATAATAATATTATTATCGATTATACTTAGCTGTATTTGTTTAGTTAAAAGACTTTTAATTTATGACTCAATTCAATTTTCTAATTATGTTTATGTAAGTAAAATAAGAGATAATTTTATTTACGTAAAAACTTATTTCAATGTTGAATATATGTTTAAGAATAAAAGTAAAATAGAATATAAAATTTTTGAAAACTTACATATAGTAGGTTTAATAACTAATTTTTGTGATACAAAAATTCTTGAACCTAAAGTTTTATCAAAAGTAACACAACTAGATTTAAGATATTACTTTTTCTCTTTTTATAATAATTTTTCTAATTATAAAGAGTTAGTTACACCTATTGTTTTCGGACATTATTTCAGTTTTAAAAATGAATTAATTAAATTGACTAGTGAAATTGGTCTAATTCATTTAATAATTATTAGTGGTTTTCATTTTATTATCTTAAAAAAGATATTGAATAGATTTATAAAAAATAAGATATTAATTTTAATTTTTATGACAATATATTGAAGTCTTTGCTCGAATTCTGTTTCTATAAATAGAGCTTTCTTGATGGCTTTATTTTCGGAAATTAAGAATTATAAAAACAACAAAAATAACTATATAATGTGTGTTGTAGTCATTTGTTTATCTTTTAAAAGTAATAATAAATTAGAATTAGGTTTTTGATTGTCTTTTATAATAAGTTTTTTATTGATCAACACAAGTATTAAAAAAACATTTTTAAACAAAATTTTAATATATTTTTTGATATGACTAATTTCAACGTTAATTTTACTAACTAATGGTAAGAAAATTAATATTTTAGGAATATTTTTAATTTTGTTTCTTACACCATTTTTTGAATTATTTTTTGTATTATTATTAATTGCTTTTTGTGTTCCTATAATATCTATTAATTTATCAAATTTCATGTTTTTTTCGATTAGATCCGTTTCAAATATTAAAATTATTTTAGATTTAGATCTGAATACTTATAAAAATTTGATTTTTATTTTAATTTATATGATTATATGATTTACAACAAGAGAAAAATATATATAATTAAAATATGATATTTATATATGGTAACGAAGAATATTTTATAAATAATAAAATAAATGAATTAAAAGACAATTTTTTAGACGAGAATATAATTTATTTTAAAGATAATTATACAATTAGTGAGTTAATAGAATCCGTTTCTAGTTTTGGTTTATTTTCAACACAAAAACTTATATTGGTTGAAAATTTTGAAATAATTGATTCTAAAAAAATAACAAAAGTACAAAATGAGTTATCCGAAGTTTTAATAAGTGCTCTAAAAAATAATAGATTACATAAAGTTGTATTTATACATAGAAAAAATTCATTTGAGAGAAATAATTTTGTCAAATTTTTGATTGAAACCGCAAAGGTTTTTAATTTTGAAAAGCTAGATTCTAAATCTATCGTCAATTTTATTGTTTCTTATATAACTTCAAAAGGAGGAAAAATAAGTTTTTTTGATGCTACTTCCTTATCTAATAAACTACCTAATAATTTATCAATAATAATAAACGAAATTGATAAAATGCTAAAGTTTAATAGTCAAATTAATTATTCCTTAATAAATAACAACATTCAAAATTATGTTTTAGAAGATTCTTTTGCTTTTATGAATGCCATCGAAACTAATAATTTAAATAATATTTACCAAAAATATAAAGAAAGATTTAACGAAGGTGATGATATACATCTTTTAATCGCGCAGTTAAGAAATATTTTTTCATTATCATATAAACTTTATATACTTAATAATAAGCTAAAGATGAATTATTTTGATATATCTTCTAAGTTAAAAATTCCAGAATGAAGAGTAAAAAAAGTTTTAAAATTGGTTAATATTTTTGGAATTAAAAAAATTAAAAATATTTTAATTAATTTAGGTATTGTTGATTTGCAATCTAAAAGTTTAGGGGTAGAAAACTATGAAATATTTGAAACATTCTTGATTACAAACTTCACAAAATAAATATACAATTAATTACTTGTTTTTACAAAAAGAAATACTTGTTGATAGTAATAAAAAAAATTCTATAGAGTATTATAAAAAAATAATAAAAAAAGTTGCCTTATTAAGTGAAAAAGGGATAAAAACAATTATTGTATTACCTGATATTTATCTTAGTTTTTTTAGAAATTTATATAGGGTTTCTGAGCAAACTATAGATGAATACTCATCAAAAAATCTAAAATATAAACTAGATAATTTAAAAATTTTTTGTAAAAATATTATATCTCTAGATAATGTTTCAATTTATTATAAATTAACTTTTGACAATATAATTTCTATATCTAAAATAATTAATAAGCGAAAAAAAGAGGAAGTTGATAATAATGTAAATACAGAATATATTTCTTTTAGTAAAACAAGTATTATGGATTATAATGATCTTATATATACTCAAGAGATAGATTTATCAGAAAAAAATGAAAATAAAGAACGTCTAAGTTTATTTGATAATTTAAACGATATTTACAACGAATTTATTTATCTTTTTTATGTAAGCGGTTTAGTTTTTGAAAATGTTTTTTATTCTTTTAATAAAAAAATAAAACAAGATATTTTGGATCTAAAGAAAATTTTATATGACAATTTATTACTTTTTAAAAAGAAAAATAATACAAAAATTTTACTATACAATAATAAAGAAACTCTCAAAACTAATCTAATCGATAATAACGTTTTTGATGATATTTTTTTAGAACAAACAATTAATGATGATTTTTTAAAAAGTTTTTACGATATGGACAGATCAATCAAATTAAAATATATACCTGTATATAACTTTAATTTATTTTTAGAATCAAAATCATTTGAAAAAATATTTAAGTTAGAACAAATGTTATTGATTATACAAAAAATATTTTTAGTTCCTAAGAATATAGCTTTTTTCCCTTTGCAAAAATATAAGAAAGACAATTTTACGAACGTAATTTCAGTTTTAAATTATGATGATATTGTAAATAAATTTATTTTTGATTTTATAATAAAAAGGTCTTTTGATTTTAATTTTTTAATTTCAAAAAAAGTAAGATTATTGTTTTTTAAAAACTTCTTTTTAAAAAAAGAAGTTTTTAGGATTAAATTATTTGTAGATGATCAAAAAATTGAAATAGCATTTAATTTATCCAATAAATCAATTAAACTAAATAAAAATAAGGTTTTAGCACCATATGAAGTTAAAGTCTTAGGCTAACTCTTTTTTATTTTTAGAAGTACAAAAAGATATGCTCTTTTTATTCTGCTTCTGGTATATCTTTTGCTAACGCAAGAATCTATAAAGTCAAAATAATTATCATGATATATATTTTTTTTAAATAAATTCTCCATACCTTCGGAGATCATTTTAAATTTTTCTATTTCTTCTTTTGGTAAGTTTGTAACTATTTTTTTAAATTTTCCATATGTATTTTCTACTAAAAATTTACTTTTAATACTTTTTAATTTCATTGGAGTAAAAACTGAAATGTCTTCATTATTCTTTAACATTTCTCTTATTTTGCTTGCGCTCGCAAATTTATTATTAGTATTATTTGAATGAAATTCTATAGTTCTTGTGTGACAATATGGCTCAATTTTATAATTATTATTAATTATTGTTTTTACGTATTCTAAGCCTAAAATATCATTTGGCATACTTATGTTTGCGCCACTCAATTCATTAAGTGCCAAATTCGATGCTCTCGGGAAACTGTTACCCCCTTGTTTTAGATATTTTTTAACTAAATAGTTATATTTATCTTTATTATTATTTATAGTTTCCGCTATTTTTTTAAAAACATTTATATCACTAGTTTCGCTACCAAAAACAAGAGTATCTATACCTTTTTTGTATAATTTTTCAATACTTTTTTGTGCAAAAATATGTGCAGCTTGCGATGAAATATTAACATCTAATTTTATAAATTTCGAAACACCATATTTTTTTGCTATTTTTCTTCTTTTTCAATATGATGTACATATAAATTCTCCTCTTTGAGAGAATTTATGAGATATTGCCACGTATATTCTAGAGTTAGGAAATTTGTTTTTGATTCATTCTAATTGATAAATATGACCGTTGTGAAAGGGGTTATATTCTACTACAATTCCTACTTTTCTATATTTTTTTAGGTGCTTCATGATTATTATTATAACAAAATAACTTTGTCAACTTCTAATTATTTAATATATAAACTTGTTCAAAAATGTCGTTTGCATTATGAATATACACTCAATTAGACTATTTTTTATATTTAAAAGTAATTTATTTTTTTCTTTTTTAAAAGCTGTTTTGTATTATAATATATAAGCAATATTTAAATATTTAATAAAACCACAAGGAGGATACCATGGCAATTGTACCAAAACGTAAAACATCAAAACAACGTAAACATAAAAGACAAACTCATAGTGCACTAGATGTTCCAAACTTAGTAGAATGCAAAAATTGTTCAAAGATGATCGAACAACACGTAGTTTGCAAATTTTGTGGTTTTTACGCCGGAAAGAAAGTCGCAAACTTTCAAGCATTAAATGACAGAATCCAAAAATAATTTTAAATAGTGATCATTCACTATTTTTTATTTTCCTTTTTTAGTCTTAATTTAAATAAAAAATTAAATATTAAACGGAGGAAAAAATGATACTTTATAAAATTGGAGAAATTGTATATAAAAACAAAAATAATTTAATATTCGAAAGTAAGGGCGATGGTTACATGCTAAGTGTTCCTGATTTAAATAGATTTGAAGTAGGACAAAAAATAAAATTGTATATATATGAACATGCAACTGACTATGTAAAAAAATATTTTGGATTTAAAGATTTTAAAGAAAGAATATTATTCTTAGACTTAATATCAATTGATAAAATTGGCCCAAAAATTGGTTTAAACATTTTAGAAAAAGGATGAGAGAACATTGCTATAGCAATAGCAAACAATAACTGAACAATACTGTCAGAGTGTTCTTTTGTGAGTGAAAAGACAGCAAAATTAATATGCGTTGAGTTAAAAGATAAATGATCTAAAATGGTTAAGAAAGAAGATTTAAAAATTAGTGATGAAAGCAGGAAAAAACATGAATTAAAAGAGACTTTATTTATGTTAGGATTTAAAAAGCAAGAAATTGATTTTGCTTTAAATAACATTAAAGAAAAAAATAATATTGACAAAATGGTTGAAGAAGGAATTAATTTAATAACTATAAATTATAAAAATGAAAATCAGAGAACTCAGGCCTAATAATTTTAATGATTTTATTGGTCAAAACAATCTCAAAAAAACTTTGGATGCCATGGTAGAAAGCTCAACGAAACAAAATATTCCTTTACCTCATGCTTTATTATATGGACCACCAGGTATGGGAAAAACTACTTTAGCAAGTATCATCGCAACTAAAATGAATAAAAAAATTCACTTTATTCAAGGTGCAAATTTAGAAAAGAAATCAGACATTATAAATGTTCTTTCTGTTATAAATAGTGGAGATATAGTTTTTATAGATGAAATTCATAGTATAAACAAATCTATTGTAGAATTTTTATATAATGCAATGGAGGATTTTGTTTTTGACTTAATCATAGGAGTTGACGGAAATTCAAAAGCCATAAGGATGAAAGTCAAACCTTTCACTTTAATAGGTGCAACTACTAAATTAAATTATATACCACAACCTTTTAAAGATAGGTTTGGATATATCGGAAGACTAGTTAATTATAATAATGATGATATATTCAAAATACTAAGAAAAACATCTAAAAAACTTAATATTGTAGTTGATGATATTTTGTTAAAGGAAATTGCGGAGTATTCTAGAGGGACACCAAGGATAGCGAATCATTTAATACAAAGAATCAATGATTTTGCTATAACAATAAATAATGGTCAGATAAATATAAAAATAGTAAAAAAAGCATTAAAACATCTTGAGTTATATAAGTACGGTTTAACAAAAGAACATATTCATTATTTAAATATTTTGAGAGATGGCTTTGACGAAAAACCTGTATCTTTAAATACTATTTCTAGCTTATTATCGCATGAAAAACAAGATATTTTAAATGAAATTGAACCCATTTTACTTTATTTAAAATTAATAAAGAAAAATTCTAGAGGAAGACAAATTACTTCAGAAGGAATTGATTATTTAATTAAGTTGAATTTAAGTTATTAGTAAAATACAAAACGCTAAAAAAAGACAAAAAATATGGTAATATTTAATAAGTATGAAATATATTAAAAAATTATTATCAATTAATAATTGAAAAAGATTTATTTTGAATATAACTACAATACTTATAGCATTGTTGACTATTGTTTTTGGTAGCGTTTTTTATATAGGAAAAAATGTTAATAAATCAATAGAATATGGTGGCGGTATTGAAGTATTAATTCAAGTTAAACAAGATGGAGCAAATGCGAATAATGAATTAACAGAAGAGGTTAATAAATCATTATTTAATAGATTAACTGGTGGTACCGGATTAAACGGAGTATCCGTCTACAGTGAAGGTGACGGAAAAATACGTATAACAAAAAGTGGCCGCATTTCTGAATCAGATAGAATTGCTTTTGAAAAAGCTATTGTGGAAAAACCCATTTTAACTATAACAGATTCAGATATTAAACCTTTATTTTACGATGGTGTTTTTAACCGGAATGGTTCTTTAGAAGATGGTACTCCTCAAAATTGAATACCACCTTTTAAAGTGGATGGTGCATCATATGTTCCGAATCCAACAACAGGTGGAAGTGATGTAAGCATAACATTAGATGGTATTGATGCTCAAAAACAATGAGCTGATGCAACAGAATATGCAACTAAAAGAGCAGATCAATTATTATTGATTTGATTAGATATAGATAAATTGTTAACAATTGCTAAAAATAATTATCCGGATGAGTGGAAAAAATCTGGAGAAAATTTATGAAATTTTGTCCATGTTAATGAAGAATTAAAAGATAAAGAAGGCAAGGCTAACCAAATAAAAGAATTTATTTTAAATATTCGCCAAAAATATTTAATTAGTGTTGCTCAAGTTAACTATCAAATTAACGGAGACAAAGTAAGTATTACTGGTAATTTTACTCGTGATAGCGCAATAGATCTTGCTAATAAAATTAACTTCGGTTTAAGCAAGTACGATTTAAGTGTTTTATCAAGCATATATGTTGATGCTAATTTAAATTCCAATTCATTCTTTTATGCAATGATTGCTGGAATAATTATATTTTCTATGATTTCAATTTTTATGATTGTAAATTATGGTCTTTTAGGTTCTTTAAGCACAATTGCTATGGCGCTATATATTTTTCTAACTTTATTAATTTTTACAGCATTGAGAGGAGAATATTCTCCTGCCACTTTAGCTGCATTAATAATTGGTATAGGTATAAGCGTAGATGCAAACGTAATCACTTATGAAAGGTTAAAACAACAAGTTTATTCAGGTGATACCCTAAAAAAATCCTTCAAAAACTCTTCTAGAAGTTCGTTAACTTCAATTATAGATGCCAATATGACTACAATAATTGTTGGGTTTATTTTGTTTTATTTTGGTACTAAGGATGTAAAAGGGTTTTCAATTACTTTAGTTTTATCTACGTTATTTACATTATTTTCAATGCTAGTGTTTTCGAAATTTATCGCAACATTAATGGTTAATACGGGTATTTTTGATAATAGATTGTGATTATTAGGTATTTCTAAGAAAAAAATCGGAAAAACTACCAATTTCAATTCTAAAGTCGCTAAATTTAATTATATAAAACAATCAAAATGATTTGCCTTATCTTCGTTTATCTTCTTAATAATTGCTGCTATTGTTTTTGGAGCTTTCGCAGGATTTAATAATTCTTTTTGAGACGGAGTTAATAGATCTATAGAATTTAGTGGTGGAATTAATATAACCATACAAGGAGATTTTGAAAAAAATACAAATCTAAATTATAAACAAGCTCAAGAAATATCTAATAGTTTAATAAATTCCGCAACAAACTTAGGTATCAACGACGCTGGGGATATTATTAAAATTAATGGATTAAATTCTAACGACAATTATGTTGTTTTAATTAGGACAAAACAAGATTTAACAAATCAATTTCAATCTATCAAGGATTTTGTTTTAAATATAAATGATGATGTTTTAGTTACTAATTATTCTGTTTCTTATTCTGAAGCTACAAAACTTGTTCAAAACGCTTTAATAGCTACAGGAATTAGCTTTATAGGAATAATTATTTATATGTTAATTAGAATGAACTGAACCTTTGCAATAGCTGCTATAATTGGTTTGATTCATGATTTTTTAGTTGTCCTAGCATTTATATTCATAACAAGAATTCAAGTTAATACAATAATAGTTGCAGCGATGTTGTCTATATTAGGATTAAGTATTAATGATACAATAGTTACATTCGATAAAATAAGAGAAACAGTTAAGGTTAAATATCATAAACAATTTTTATCAAAAGAAGATATAATAAATATTGCCAATTCTTCTATCGGTGAAATATTAAAACGTAGTTTATATACCTCTTTTACAACGATGTTTGCTGTTGCGGTTTTACTCGCATTTATTAATGCTACTGATTTTTCATTTAATATAATAATGTTATTCGGAATTGGTATAGGAGTTTATTCATCTATATTTATAGCCACATGAATTTGAACAATTCTAGAAACAAAAAGACAACAAATATTAAAAAGAAGAAAAGAAACTGGTTATTGAAAAATTAATAAACCTGAAGAACAAACATTTAACGGAATCAATGATTATATTTAAAGTGTAGTTAACTACACTTTTTCTTTAACATTTTTTTCGTAAAATATTGATATAATAAATACATTATGTCAAACACAAAAAAAGAAGAAATACAAAAATTATGTTTAGAAAACAATTGAGACTTTGAGTTATTTAAAAAATACGTTGATTTAATTGAAGAAAAAAATAAAATAATCAATTTAACCGGGTTTAGCAATGAAAGATTATGATCTGAAGGGATATGAGAATCTCTTTTATATATGTTAGAAATTACAAAAAATAAAAAAGATTTAAGCATTTTAGATGTTGGTTCAGGGGCAGGTTTCCCATCTATACCCTTTGCGTTGACTAAACCAAACCATAAAATTACAATTTATGAACCATTATTGAAGAGATTTAATTTTTTAAATGAAGTTGTAAATGTTCTAAAACTAGAAGATATTGTGAAAATATACCGATATAGAGTTGAAGAAGTTAAAGACAAAAATATTTATGATATAGTTACTGCTAGAGCGGTTGCTAGCGTAAAAGGAATGTTGATGTCATCATTTCATTTAGTAAAAGTAAATGGCGAATTAAATTTATTAAAAGGTAAGAATGTCTTGGAAGAAATAGAAGACGCAAAAGAAATATTTAAAAAGATCAAATTTGATTTAGAAGTTACTGATTTAATCGACACTAAAGAAAATAGAGATAATAAAATTGTTAAAATAATTAAATTAAGAAGCACACCAAGCGTTTTTCCTTTTTCTTGAAAAGTTATTAAAAATAGTTAGGAGTTTTAAAATGATTGAATTTAAAAAAGCCATCGAAAAAGATAAAGAAGTTATATTAAAATTGCTATATAATGATGATCCTATACAATATTTATTTTTAATATCAGATATTGAGGAATTTGGATTGCATTCAGAGGTTACCGAAACTTATTTTGTTGATGAATATAAGGTAATAATTATGCGTTTTTATAATAATTTATTGATATACTCAAAAGAAGATTTTAAATTTAATATATATTCACTAATTAAATTTATTAAGGATAAAAAAATAAAAAATATCATTTATTCTTCTACTATTAGAAATGATTTAGAAATAGCTATGACAAATAACTTTAATAATTTTAGAGTAAGAGAAGAATATATTTTGAAGCTAAATAAAGAAAAGTTTTATGATTTAAACAATTTAGAAGATCTTAGCTCAAAAATTATTGAGGAAAAAGATTTGCAAAATGTAATAAATTCTAGAAAAAGAATTAAAGAATTTGAAGGACTTAGTTCTCAAGCTTTAGATATTGATTACTTAAAAACATCTCTTAATAAAGGGTATTATAAAGGTTTTATAAAATACGAAAATGATATTGTTATTTCACATGCTTCGGTTAGTGCACAAATAAAGAATGTTGCTATGCTTGGTGGTGTTTTTACACTTGAAGAATATAGAAAAAAAGGTCATGCAAAAGATTGTGTTTTAAAACTATCTGATTATTTATTAAAAAATAACTATACACCAGTTTTATTCTTTGATAATCCGCATGCGGGAAATTTATATTACAAATTAGGTTTTGAAGACTATTCAAGATTATTTGTTATTTCGATAGATGATTACTAATATTGCTATATGCAATATTTTTTTATTTTTTTATACAAATATTCAAAGTTATGATAAAATATTATTACGCAAACGAAATAAGTGCGTGTTTAAATAAAAAAAATAAAAATATTTTGATATTTTTAAAAATGTGTATAATATTATAGAAGCAATTGCGAGTATAGTTTAATGGCAGAACTTCAGCCTTCCAAGCTGACTATGAGGGTTCGATTCCCTTTACTCGCTCCATTTCAAGAAATTGACCTAAAATCCCGTTTGGGATTTTTATTTTTAAAATCATCTCCTTTTAATATGGAGATGATTTTAATTTATTTTGAAATATTTTTAACTTTATCGATTAAACTGTTTATTATTTCATCGTATATATTATTCATTGTTGTGAAATTTATTGCGTTAACGATTGGAATTTGACTACTAATTCTGTCGTCATTTCATTTTTCACTTGATTCTTCTGCTATTTTATTAAAATAATTATTTAATTTTTCGGTTGATAATCAACTAATATCATCATTATTATAAAAGAATTGATTATATACATTCACGACTTTAACTATTTTTTGATTTGTTCATTTATCGACAAAATCAAATGAAGGAATTAAATAAAAAATATCTTCATTATTTGATTTTAATTTATAAAAAGTGGTTTTTATATCAAATCTGTCAACTAACATTTTATTTAAGTCATTGATTTCTGTTTCTAAAAATTTTGAATTATCAATCATTTTGAATGGATTAATTTTTTCCCCTCATTTTATTTGTGTCTTTACTTTGTCCAATGAATATTTTTTATTATATTTTTGAGATATAAAATTGTTTTTTCATTGATCGGGATTGTTTTCAAATAAGTTTTTTTCTGTTTCGTCTCCATTGATAAATTTACTATTAATAAAATTATATATATTATTAATTAATTGTTCTTTATTGAAAATGATTAAGTTTGAGTTTTCATCGAAAAAACTTTTTTCTACTTGAAAACTAATTCCTGAAATAAAATTTTCAAATTCATTAATTTTAAATTCAGGCATTTCTTTTTCTTCATTATTACCTTCTGCTAAACCAGAATGAGGTCTAGTATAATTTATTTTTAAATCTCAAGGTCTATAAAAAAAGATATTTTGAGTTCCTTTTTCATTAGAAATTGTATTTGTTCATGTGTAATTTATTCGTATTTTATCGCTATATTTAGAATTTCCTTTTATTTTATCTATTGAAATTACTTCTGCTTTATATCCGTTAGGAATATTAATAATTCTAAAATTATTTTTATTTATATTATCCATTCTATTTTTAGAATTTCATATTTGGGAAATATTCTCTGTAGCGACTATTTTTAAATTATCTAAATCTAAACTAGATTTATTGTTAATATTTGTTGTTTTATTTTCTTTTGAATTAGATGTTTCGGTAGTTTTGCTAGTTTCGTTATCTTTGTGATTTGAACTTTGATTTTGTTTTTCGTTAATTATTGTTTTTTTAGAGTTAGTACTTTTTACATGTTGGTTATTATTTTCTTTGTTTTGTGTTTGAGAACATGAAATTGTAACTGTTGGTAATGCGATAAGATTTAGGAAAACAAACAATAGAATTTTATTTTTTACTTTTTTCATAAAAAAATTATATTTTATAAATTTTATGGTGATTGAAATTATTTTAAAATGAATTATTTATTCTTTACTTTTAAATAGTTTTTTCTAAAAAAATATTAAATATTTTTATTTATTAATTAAAAATATAAAATTAATATATGAGAGAAAAAATATATCTACACACAAATACAGAATATTCATTTTTGAGTTCTACCATAAGAGTTCAAGAACTTTTAGAACTTGCAAAAGAAAAGAATATTAAGTATATTCCTTTAACAGATAAAGAAAATTTATTTGGACTTCAATATTATTGAAATTTTCAAGAAAAATATGATTTTAAACCTATAATTGGTTCTGAATTTTATCTAAATGAGAACTTTACGATAATTGTTTTAGCAAGAAATAATGAAGGTTTAAGGCTTATTCAAAAATTAATTTATAAAAAATCAAAAGGTGATAATTTGTCACTTTTTGATTTTGAAAGCAATGATTTATTTGTAATAGATCATTTTGAACTTGGGATGGTTGCGAAAAAAATAATTTTAAGCGAATTACCCAAAAATTTTTACTTTAATTCTAAGAAAAATATCAATAATAGAAAAGTTGTTTATGCACCTACAAAAAGAATTTTGCATAAAGAAGATAATGAATTGTTGCCTCTTCTTAATTTTATCAATCCAAATAATGATGTTGTAAATAAGATATACAACGATTATTTTTTAGATAATGAATTTGAAGAATTAGACCAAGAGGTTTATGATCAAATGGTCAATATTGTTGAAAGTATAAATATAACTAAACCAAATAGTGAAATTAAATTAGCTAATTTTTCTAATGATAATATTGATTTTTTTAAAAAATTAATTCTTGGAAAAAGATATAAAAAAATAGTAAAAGAATATGATGTAAAAATAGTTAATGATAGGATAAATTATGAGTTTAACGTAATTAAACAATTGGGATTCATAAACTATTTTTTAATAATTCAAGACGCTCTTAGTTTTGCACGTAAACAAGGTATTGAAATAGGTCCTGGACGTGGTAGTGCTTCAGGCTCATTAATTTCTTATTTATTAGAAATTACTTCGGTTAATCCTTTAGAGTTTAATTTATTATTTGAGCGTTTTTTAAATGTTGAACGTGTTACGTTACCGGATATAGATATCGATATACAAGACACAAGACGTGATGAAGTTTTCGAATACGTGAAAAATAAATATGGCGAAGAAAATGTTTCTTTTATTTCTACATTTCAAACTTTAGCTTCTAAAAATTCTATTCGTGACACTGCTAGATTTATTAATCATAATGAAGTTATAATCCCAAAAGATGAAATTGATAAAATTTCAGCTTCTATAAGTTCTAAATTTTCAAATTTAATTGAAAATTATGAAAGTAACAAAAAATATAAAATTTGAGCAGATAAATATCCGCGGTTACATAATTTAGCTTCTAGAATTGAAGGATTACCAAGGCAAACCGGAGTTCATCCCGCAGGTTTAATAATTTGTAATCAACCCTTATATAATGTTGTTCCTGTACGTAAAAACCAACAAACCTTACAACAAGTTGAAATGACACTTGATAATTTAGAAAAATATGGATTAATAAAAATAGATTTTTTAGGTCTAAAAAACTTAACTTTTATTAATAATATAGAAAAAAGTCTAGAACCCGAAAATCACTTTGATTCAATTTTAGAGGACAATGTTTCATTATTTAACGATAAAATCACTTTTAATTTACTAAATTCCTTAAATACAAACGGTATTTTTCAATTGGAATCTCCAGGTATGAAAAAAACAATTAAGGATGTTAGAATTGATAGTTTTGACGATATTTATGCTATTATTTCATTATTTAGACCCGGACCTCTTGAGTATATACCGATTTATGCTAAAAATAAAAACAATCCATATTTAATTGAAAAAATACATCCGATTTATGATCAAATAGTTAAATCAACTTTCGGAATAATTGTTTACCAAGAACAGATCATGGAAATAGTCCAAAAGATATCAGGGCTTTCTTTCGCACAAGCCGATTTATTAAGAAGAGCAATTTCTAAAAAAGATGAGTCAAAATTACATTCTTACAGAAAGATGTTTTTTGAAGGCGGGCTAAAAAATAACATTAATTTCGAAATTTTAAAAAAAATATACTTTAATATAGAAAAATTTGCTAACTATGGATTTAATAAATCACATGCCGTTGCGTATGCTTTAATTGCATATAAATTAGCATATTATAAAGCGAGATTTCCAATGTTATTTTTTAAAGTTCTACTTAGTGAAAGTAGTGGTGATTTAGACGCTATTAAAAAATACTCGGACGAAGCTTTTTTGTGCAATATAAACATCGAAACACCATCAATAAATTATTCTAGTGACGATGCTAATATTCATAATAATTCCATTTTTTTACCGCTTTTAATGATTAAAGGTCTTGGTAAGGTTGCAATTGATAAAATTGTTTATGAACGTAGTATTAATGGTTTTTATAATAATTTTATTGAAGCATACTTAAGAATGAGACTGTATGGTTTAAGTGAGTCTAATATAGATCTTTTAATTAAGTCTGGCTCAATGAGAGAATTTAATAATATAAATACTCTACTTTCTTGAACTAATATAGCAAAAACTTTTTATTCTGACTTAGTGCTTAGAATAAAAAGAAATAATATTCACCAAGAAGAATATAATTCGTATCTATTAGACTTTATAAAAGAGTTAAATTTGGAGATGTATACTAAAAATTTACCTATTGAGTCAAACGATTTAAAAGAACAAAAAGAATTAGAGATCAAATTATTAGGCAATAGTTACAACACTTCCTATCATAAAGTTCATAATAAACAAATAGATCATAATGTGCCTTGTCTAGCTAATGTTGGTGAAGAAAAAATATGATTAGAGGTTGAACTCATTAGTGTTAAGGTTGGATTTAAAAACGAAAGACAAACTAGTTTGAAAATAAGTGACTTTTCAACAACTGTAACAGCAAATGGGTTTAATAGCAAAATAAGAAATTTAATAAATTTAGATACAAGAAGAAAAATAAGAGTGTTAATTTCTAAAAAAGATAATAGATTTTACAATATATTAAATTACGAGGAGATTTATGGAGAATAACAAAAAGAGTTTAGTAATTGACGGTAATTATTTAATGTTCCAATCTTTTTATGCAACATATAGAGGTGAAGGTAGTTTAATTTTAAGCAATTCTTTTGGTGTGCCTACCAATGCAATTCAAGCTTTTATGATGCAATTTTTAAAACTAATTAAATTTGTGAGACCTGATAGTATTTTTGTTGCTTTTGATGCTAAGGGCCCCACAAAAAGACATGAAATTTTTTCAGAATATAAATCAGGAAGAACTAAAGCTCCGGATATACTTTACCCTCAATTTGACTGAATTAAAAGAATATTAAGCGGACTAAATGTTGTTTGACAAGAAAAGTTAGGAGACGAAGCAGATGATTTAATTGCGACATATTGTTCTAAAGTTAATGGAAAAAAATATGTTTTTTCAGCAGATAATGATTTATTACAACTCGTAGATGAAAATGTAACAATTCTTCGCAAAGATAAAACTAACTACAAAGAAATTAATAAAGATAATTTTTTTCAAATTTTTAAATTTCTACCAAATCAATTAACTTCATACAAAGGGTTAAAAGGAGATTCTTCAGATAATCTTCCGGGGGTGTTCGGAATTGGCGAAAAAACCGCTATAAGTTTGCTTGAAAAGTATAATAATTTTGAAAATATATATAAAAATTTAGAAAATAATAGAGATCTAACTAAAAGTGTCAAAAATAAATTAATTAATGGATATCAAACCGGTTTAATGTCATATAATTTATCTATATTAAATTGTGATGTTGAAAATTTTGAAACAAATTTAGAATTTTATAAATTACAACTAAATTATAATAATGCCATGGATATACTAATGGAACTGGAATTAAGCGTAGTTATAAATGAACTTAGAAAAAACTTCTAATAAACCTATAGCTATTTGTGGTCAAATTGGTTCTGGAAAAACCACCATAATACAAGAGTTAAAAAAAATGGGATATAGTACATTAATTTTAGATGATTATGTTTCTGATTTATATAAAACTAATAATGAGTTAATTTATGAAATGAAGGAAAAAATTGGTGATTTTATAGTAAAAGATCAAATTATTAGTAAACAATTATTAAAAGAATGAATATTAAACAATTTTAATAATATATATAAAATTGAAAATATTATTTATCCTTACATTTATAAACATTTAGTAAATAATAATTACGATTTTATTGAATTGCCCGTTTTAGACTCTGAAATAATTGATTTTTCAAAATTATTAAAATATGTTGTTGTTATTCATAGAAAAAATAAATTTGTTGTGGAAAACCCTCTTGTAGACTGACTAAATAAAAAAAATGACTATATAATAGATTTAAAAAGAAAAAATAAAAACTTAATATTTGTGGATATCTATAATGATAATCGAGAGATAACTAAAAAAATAAAAAAAATATTATTAAAAACTCAATAATAATTATAAAATAATAAAGCTACTAAATTTTAGGAGGACATAATGGAAAAAGTAAATTTAGACTATGATAATTTCGAAATAAGTAAAACAACTATTATTAGCAATGAGGATCTTGAAAATCTTAGACTTTTTTACGGGCCTTTTTTGGGTGCTGAGGCAGTTTACTTATATGAGTATTTATTAGATCTTGTGAAGGAATCTAATTGACGTAAGGTTGAGTTTCCATTTAGTCTCTTAAGTTTATATTTAAATATTAATATAGATAGTTTAAATGTTGCTCGTAAAAAATTAGAGGCAGTAGGTTTAATTAATTTATATAACGACAACTCAAAAGCTATTTCTATCTTTGATTTACAAAAGCCACTCGATTATAACGGTATTATAAATAATGAATATATTTCTAATTTAATAAAAGATAATATTGGTTTATCTAACTTGAATTACTTAATAAGTACCAAAAAACATAAAATTAGCGTTATTGATGATTCTAATTATGAAGACATTACAACAAATTTCTTTGATATGTTTAATCCTAATGAAACAAGTTCTAAAAATAATATTAAACAACATTACACAAATGTTGGTAAAAAAGAATATACAGAAAATGAATTAAGAGTAATGACTAAAAATCAACATATTAAAATACCTCTTCAAGCGGGGAGTGTTATTTACACAAATACTTATGATGCGATAATAAATCTTAAACCAGATGAATTTTATTCACAAATTAATAAAATTTCATTATCAATGGTGGATAATGACTTAATTTCATTTTGAGCTAGTAAAGTTACAGATTATAAAGTCTTAAATCTAGCAATGTTTATTGGTCGTAAAGCGCGCAAAACAGATTCTTGAACAAAGTATGTTAATACTTTAATTAAAGAGTTAGAAACACAAAATATTAATGATTATTACGAGGCTGAAGAATATTTAATTGGTAAAATGTTTAATAATGGTAAATTAAGACCAATATACGACGAGTTTATAGTTTTAAAAAATAATATTCAAGGTAGAAATGAATAGCAAATTAAAAATTATTGATCCCAAACTTAATTTTGCCAATTCTAATTTAGTTGTTGATGATAAAACTTTCATCGATTCTATAAAAAGTGATTCTGAATTAATTAAGTACTTAGATAAGTATAATATTTCAGATCAGGAAATAATTGAAAATAGAAATGATTTTTCTATAATGCGAAAAAATAATTCATCGAAGGATGTATTTTTTCTTATTCAAGTAAGAAGAAATCAAAACGAAAAATTGGAATTTTATTCTACTTTTTCGAAAAATTCGATCACAAAAAATTATATGATGAAAGAGAATATTGCATTTACCGAAATTTCTAAACCAACTACAGATGTTATTTCTTCAAATATAAGTCAAATAAAAAGAGGAAATGCCGTTTGAGAGTTTTTAAAAAATCTTAAAAAAGATAAAAATAAGTTTTTTGAGAATTTTTATGTTTATGGTGATGTAGATAGTGTTAGACAAGAATTTTTAAGTTCTTATGTTAATTTAATTGCTCAAAAAAATTTTAATGTTGCTTATATTGATATAAATTTATTAGATGATTATGTCAAAAATAGTTTAAAAAAAGAGAATTCAAATGAAATTATTAATAATTTAATTTACGAACTTAGTCAAATTGAATATTTGGCTATCGACGAAATCGGGTTGAAAACATTATCTTCATGATTTTTAGAAAGAGTTTTTTTAAATATAATTTCAAATCGACTATCAAATAATAAAAAAGTATATTTTGGAGCTTATTTTAGCTTGTCTTTTTTACATAAATATATTTTTAAAGATGACGCTTATATTGTTTCAGATTCTAATTCAAAAAAAGTTAAAAAATTAAAACCTTTGGCAACAAAAATTATAAAGACAATGAAATTATTATCAGAACCGAAATTTTTGTGAATTGATGATAAGTATTTGGAGGATAAATAATGAAAATAGTTTTAGCAGGTACACCTGATTTCTCGGTACCTATTTTCGAGAAAATTATCAATAATTTTGATGTTGTTGCTATAGTTTCACAACCAGATAAACCTAACAAAAGGGGTAATAAAGTAACCCCTACTCCAACAAAAATGCTTGCAAATAAATACAATATAAAGTTATTTCAACCAACTAAAATTAAAGATATCGAGCAAGATTTAAAAGATTTAGAGTATGATATTTTTTTAACATGTGCCTTTGGACAATACATTCCAGAAAGTGTGCTAAAAATTGCTAAATTAGGCTCTATTAATATTCATGGTTCTATTTTGCCAAAATATAGAGGTGCGGCCCCAATACAATATTCCCTTTTAAACGGGGATAAAGAAACAGGAATTAGTTTAATATTCATGGATAAAATAATGGATGCTGGAGACATTATCTTCAAAGCAAAAATTGATATTTCTGAATTTGATACATCAGATACCTTGTTTAAAAAAATAAGTATATTGGCACAAGAAAAAATTGTAGATTGATTGAATAAATTTGAAAAAAATGATTTTATAATTGAAAGACAAAATAATGATTTAGCCACATTATCTCCTAAATTATCGAAAGAAGATGCTTTTTTAGATTCGTCACTGACTGTTGAAGATGCTTTTAATAAAATAAGAGCATTTAGTTCTAATCCAGGGGCTTATATTTTACTTAATGAAAAAAGAGTAAAAATTTTTTATGCTCATAATAAGAAAAAACATAATAATTCTTTAATCTTAAAATTTAAAAATGGATTTTTATATGCAACTGATTATCAATTCGAATCTAAAAAAAGGATTAATTTACTTCAAAAAACGTCATAAAAAGATGTTTTTTATTTTTTATAACTTTTTTAAAAATCTTTTTATATAAGAAATATTTTTAAAAAAAATAAAATAAAAAGTTAAAAAAGTTTATAATTATTAAAACATAACAAAGAAGTTATGTTCTTATATAAAAAATAAAACACTTTGAAAGGATAAAATGAAAAAAGTAGCAATTAATGGTTTCGGTAGAATTGGTAGATTATTCTTCCGTAGATTATTAGAATCACAATCAGATGTACAAGTTGTTGCAGTTAACGACTTAACAGATGCTAAAACATTAGCACACTTATTAAAATACGATACTGCATTTAGAGCATTAAATGCAGATGTTAAAGCAAAAGAAGGTGCTATTGTAGTTGATGGTAGAGAAATTAAAGTATTCGCTGAAAGAGATCCAGAAAACTTACCATGAGGTGAATTAGGAATCGATGTTGTTGTTGAATCAACTGGTTTCTTTACAAAACGTGAAGGTGCTGAAAAACACTTAAAAGCTGGAGCTAAAAAAGTTGTTGTTTCTGCACCATCTGATTCAGATGTTAAAACAGTTGTTTACAATGTTAACCATGACATTTTAAATGCAGATGACAAATTAATTTCTGCAGCTTCATGTACAACAAACTGTTTAGCACCTTTAACAAAAGTATTATCAGATAAATTTGGAATTGTTTCAGGATTAATGACAACAGTTCACGCTTACACAGGAGACCAAAGATTACAAGATGCTCCACACCGTGACTTACGTAGAGCACGTGCAGCAGCATCAAACATGGTTCCTACAACAACAGGAGCAGCTAAAGCTATTGGATTAGTAGTTCCTGAAGCAGCAGGTAAATTAGACGGTTCAGCAATTCGTGTTCCTGTTTTAACAGGTTCAATCGTTGACTTAACAGTTAGATTAGAAAAACAACCTACATTAGAAGAAGTAAACGCAGCTATGAAAGAAGCTGAAAGTGAATCATTTAAATATGAAACAAACCCAATTGTTTCATCAGATATCGTTGGTGAAACACACGGATCAATTTTCGATTCATTATTAACACAAGTTCAAAAAACTTCAGAAGGTAATGTGTACAAATTATTCTCATGATATGATAATGAAATGTCATACGTTTCTCAATTAGTTAGAACAGTAGTTTACTTTGCTAAATTATAATGATTAAATAATTTATAAAAAAATCAAAGCATTAGTTTGCTTTGATTTTTTAATAAAAAATTATAAGAATAAAAGAAATAAAAAAGTTTTGAATAATATTCAAAACACAAAAAAGTATAAAAAAATGGCGGAACAGAGAGGATTCGAACCTCCGCGGGAGTTGCCTCCCCTACAGTCTTAGCAGGACCGCCTCTTCAGCCTCTTGAGTACTGTTCCATCAAAATGTAATATTATTATATCATATAAAACAATTAATTAAATACTAAATTAGATTTTTTATAAAGACCTTGAAACCAAAGTGTGTTGACCTCGTTAAAATAAATGTATAATAGCAAAGAAAAAATACGTTTAACCTATTTTATTTTTAACCCCTCTTTTTATAAGAATATAAAATAAAAGTGGGTGGATTAATTTAAAATAAAATTATAAATGGTAAAGTAAAAAAATAATAAAATAGGCTTTAACCTATTTTATTATAAAAAAACATTAAGTTTTATTTTTTAAATCCATAAACTAGTTTTCCTGAATTATATGAATAATAGTTGTCTTCGCCTTCTACATCGATTAATTTGTATTCAAATTGATCAATTTCGGGAAATCTTTTTCTAAATAAAAACATTATAAACTCATAAACCATAATCATTGCTCTTACATCATTTTCGCAATATTTTTTTCAATTCAGGTACTAGCTCTTGCTCTCAAACATTATCAGAAATAGCATTAACATGTCTTAAAATTGCTGCTTCCATAGCCATAGTACCTTTTTGAATTACAAATTCAGAATATGGTGTTATTTTAGATTTTAAATCAAAATTCATTTTTTTAATATATTTTTCAATTCTTTTTATTGAATAAAAGTAATTTAAAAATTTAATATGTATTCTTGATTTATTTGAAATATTCTAATTATTTTCTTTGTTTAAATTCTTTTCTTGAGAAACTTTGATATCATTATCATTTTTTGTGTAAGTGAAATAATCATCAATCAAGTAAAGTGTGTTTAAAACAGTAAGTTAATTGATCATAATTTGACGAAAAATTCATATCAATATTTATGTATCCATTAAGAGTTTCGAGTTGCTTCTTATAATAATCTTTTGCAATTATAATAAATAGAATATTTATTTATTTTATTATAAATACCTAATAAAATTACTTCATCTTCTTTCTCTATTTCGAGGTTTATAAATAAATATTCTAAAGTGTAATTTTCTAGCGAGTTAATATCAATTAAATTATTTTTGCTAGGCTGTTTTCACATCAAATCGGCCTATTCTATACCATGATAATTATAGAAGTATTTAGAGTTTTAATTTTTAATATAACTTTTAATAATATTATTGTATCATTAGATGTTTGACTTATTATAAATTTTAGTTTAAAATCGTGTTTGTTTTCGAGTACCAATAAATAGTATTTGTTTTTAATTTTTTTGTGTATTTTTTATATTTGCTATTCAAATGGTTTGGATTTAAAACCAAATTAATCAATGATTTTTAATATCTAACTTTTTATTTAAATTTAAATTCATTGTTATAAAAATAGAACTCTATTATTTCTAAAGTGTTATTTTTTACCTAATTTAATCATATGTTTTTTAAATTCTTAATTTAACTGAGTTTGATAGTATATTTCTATACATTAAAAACTAATTATTTTTTCTTTTTTTGTTTTATTTTTAAAATTTAGCACATTATAGTTATGTTAAATAATAAGAATAGAGGAATGTTTTTGGAAAGTGTTATAAATAAGACAATTTCCTGATTATGACAAAATAATATAGCATTTATTGAAAAGAAATCCCTTAGTATAGTTTTTAAAGGAGTAGAAAAAGATTATAAGAAAAGTAGATTATTAGATGCGAAAGTTACAAGAAAAAGCACTGTAGATTATATTGGTTGTTATAACGGAAAATTTATTTGTTTTGAAGCTAAAAGTGTTAATATAGATCGCTTTTCTCTAGATAACATTAAAAAACATCAATTTGAATATTTGAAATCAATACATTTAAATGGAGGTATTTCTTTCTTAATTTTATTTTTTTCACATTATAACGAATTTTATTTTGTAGATATCAATTATCTTGACTATATTTATAATAATTCAAATATTAAGTCAATTAATTATCAAGAGATAAAAAATAATTCAAGAGAATTAACTCTTGAATTTCCTGGGATATTGAATATATTAAGCTTTTAAATCAATTAAATCACGTAGATATTTTGATGGTTTGTATTTAATTACACGTTTTTGAGGAACAACTTGTAATTCTTTTGTAAATCTATTTGTTATTGTACGTTGTGGTTTTACAACTGTTGAGAAAATACCTAATT
Source organism: Mycoplasma sp. CSL10137 (assembly GCF_017116845.1). NCBI lineage: Bacteria > Bacillati > Mycoplasmatota > Mollicutes > Mycoplasmatales > Mycoplasmataceae > Mycoplasma > Mycoplasma sp. CSL10137. The sequence continues at coordinate 118,102 of NZ_JAFIRE010000002.1, forward strand.
GAGCAAGTTTAACAGTATCTTCAGCAATTAATTGTTCTTTAAGCACAAAAACACATGCATCTAAAAATTGTTCTACGTCTTTTGATTTCATTTCTAATCTATCGGCAACTTCGATAATGAATTCTTTTTTTGTCATTTTTACTCCTAATATTTTTGGTCTTTATATATTTTATTATTATACATATTTTTTTTAAAAAAGCCTTAATTTTAGTGAAAAAAGTTTTTTATGATATCAAATCCACATTTTTTTAATTAAGAATATCAAGTTTTTGAATGAAAATTTTATTTATATATTTTTAAAAATTAAAAATGATTTTTAACTCGCACTAAAAATTAATATTTATATTTTTGATTTTCAATGCTTAAAATTAAAAATATAAATATTTTTTACTTTTACACATTACTGTAATGTATTTTCTAGAAATTAAAATGATATTTTTATTTTTTGATTATAAAGTTAAAAATGGAATTAAAAATTACTAATATACATATTATGTAGGCTTAAAAGGAAATTACCGATGTTAAATTACAAAAAAGCTGAATTTCGCTTTTTAATTTCTTTTTTTTTTTTTTTTGTTTATAATATTTTTATAAACTTACAATGTAAGTTTATGTTTGTTAAAAATCAAATAATTAAGATTATAAAATAAAGATAAGGTAAAAATGATTAAAAATAATAAAAAATGAACAATGTTCACAAGCTCTGGGCTTGCGGCCATTGTTTCTATATCAACGGCAGTTACCGTTGTGTGATCTTGATATAATCAAAAGCAAGATTATAAAATAAGATACGAACAAGTTAAAAACATCTTAGATAAATTGAAATTGTCAAAAGAAAACATAGTAAATAAATTTAAGTTAATAGATTCAAATTTAAAAACAAATAATCAATTTAAACAACTTGATCAAATTGTTGAGAAGATTATTAATAGTTTAAAAAATTCTATTAAAGCAAAAGAAAATGTTTTGAAAAATTTAGAACTAAATCGCACTAGTTTTTTAAACGAGAATGAAATGATGGATTATAATGATAGTCTTGATTATATTATTGAGTTTGATAAATTAATAAATGAAGTACAAGATATTAATGTTAAAAATGGATTAATTAGTGATTTAAAAAATGATACAAGTACTGATAATTCAAAAACACAACTTAGTAGATTAAAAGAAATTTTAAATAATCAAGAAAAAGAAATTAATGAAAATAAAGTTTCTATATCAACAATTATTTCTTCATTACCGGAAATATTAAGAAACAAATTTAATGAAAAACTAAATGATAGTCAAGATAATTTATCTAAACTAAAAGAATTAAAAGATGAATTAGATAAATATGTTCCTGTAGTTAATAAAGCTAAAAAAATTAAAAATCTTTTTAAAAAATCAGAAGTGTTTGTAGATTTAGATAATTCTACATTAGGTGATTTAGGTTCTATAGAAGATAAAATTGATGAAATTTTAAGAAGTGAAAATTTATCAGAATTCGATCGTAAAAGAGAACAAGTTAGAAATTTAATTGATGTAATCGATGATGAACATGATAAAAATAATTTTATTGATAAGTTGGACGAAATAAACAATACAAAATCGATGAATGATTTAATTTCATTGGAAAAAGAAGTTGAAAATTATCTTAAATCTAACTCTGGTATCGAAGGTTTAATAAATTACAAGAAAAATCAATTATCTAAAAAAGTTAATGATTCTGATCTTTCTGATGGAATTAAACACAAATACACAAATGATATTTTAAATTCAACTAATTTAGATGAACTAACTAATATTGAAAAAGAAGTTGATGACTTAATTTCTCTACAAATGAGAAAAAAAGAAGTGGAAGAGGTGGTTAAATTATTAAATAATCCTAAAAAAGATGAACTTTTAGGACAACTTTCATCTACAAACGAATTAGGTAAAATGGATGAAATTTATAATGAAGCTACAAATATTTTGAGTGATGAAACCGAAAAAACTAAAAATGTTATTAAAAGATTAAAAGGTCTAACACGTCTAAAAAATGATTATGAATTAAATTTATCGGAAGCAAAAACACAATTTGACATTCAAAAAGTGGCTTCAAATGTAAAAGAATATATGGATGGTTTAATTGATGAAGCTACAAGACAAGTTGAGTCATTAGACGAAAATATAACATTAGTAATTGAAGGCGAAACAGTTAATAAGAAAAGTTTAAAGAATGAATTAATTTCTTTAAATAAGAACGGTAACGCTGGAGAATATTCTAAAATTATTGAAAAAGCAAGTGCTATTAAAAATTATGTTGAAGCAAAATCAAAAGGTTCTGATACAAGTGAAAAATTAAACGATAAAGAAAAGGCGAAAGAATTAAAAGAAAAATTACAAAATGCAAAATCATTAGACGAAGCATTAAAAGCCAAAGCTGAAATAGATAGATTGTATCAATTCCAACTAGATAAAGAAGAAGCAAAAATTGCAATAAATAAAGTAAAACACACAGTCAAAAAAGAACAATTAACAAAAAGATGAGAAGAAGCAACTACTTCTGATGAATTAATATTAATTAAAACTGAAGCTAATTCATATCATGATGCCGAAGAGGCAAATAAACTTACACATGATGAATTAGTTTACTTTGTTGATGAAAATATAAATGATTTAGAAAAGAAAAATAATTTTAAAGCAGAATTAGATTCTGCAATGAATGATTCTAATAATCAACCTAATATCAATCAAGATGAAATTGAACAAAAACTTAGATTAATTAGAGATAAAGTTAATGAATTGATTAAGGCTGAAAAAAACGCTGCAGAGGCCTTAAGACTTAAGAAAGAACAAATTAAATCTGATATCTTAAAAATTCAAAACAAGTCAAAAGCTAATGAATTTAATGGTGAATTAATTGATGTTGAAGATATCACACAAGCTGAGAAATTGCAAGAAAAAGTTGACAAACAACTTGAGTTTGAAAAGAAAAGAAAAACTATTGATGAAAAAGTATTAGAACTTGAAGATAAAAAAGATTATTCAGACCAAATTTCAAAAGCGTTGGATATTGAGCAATTAAAAGAAATTGAAACAAAAGTTGATGAAGATTTAAAAAGAGAAGCTCAAGAGTTAAAAGAAGCTAAAGATGCCGCTTTAGATAAGATAGTTGATATTGCAGATAGTAACCCATTAAAAGGTGAATTATTTGAAGAAGTTGAAAAATCAAGAACTAAATCTGAAGTTGCTAAAATTATTCAAAAAGTAGACGAATTTTTAGGTGATTTAAGAACTCAAGCAATCGAAGCTATTGAAACAACAAAAGGTGATGATACAATACATTCTGAATTAAATGATGATTTAGGTGGAGCAAAAAATGAAGTTTTACTTAAAGATATAATCAGAAAAGCTGGTGAGGCTTTCGGAGATAAGAAAAGCAAGGTTATCGATCAGCTTGATATTTTAGATGAAACTCATCCTTCTAAAGAGGAGTTTAAACAACGCCTTAAGGATGCTAAAAATATTTCTGAATTAGATTCTCTTTTAACCGATATAAGAAGAACAAATGATATTGAAAATGTAAGAAAAAATTTAACTAAAAAATTGGAACAAGTTCAAGAAGAATCCGAAAAAGAAAAATTAGCAAAAGAAATTGAAGATGCTGCAAATCACGAACAACTAACAGAAATAAATCGTAAAATTGATGCTCAAATTCAAAAAGAAAAAGATGAAATAAAAGCTAACAAAGATATTGTTAACGAAAAAATAAAAGAATTATACAAAGACGAAAATATTAAGTTATTTAATGATCAAATAGCAAGAGAAGATTTAACGTTAGACGAATCTAGAAAATTAATTAAAAATATTGATACAACAATTGCTGTTGAACAAAATGAATTAAAAAATAAAATCGATGAAGCAACAAAAGAGATAAACGACAAGCTTTTAGATAGTAGTGAAAGAAATGATATTTTATTAGAAGCTCAAGGAGCTAAAAATCTTGTTCAAGTTGATCAAGCACTTTCTAATTTAGATCAAAGAATCGAACAACTTAAAGATGCTGCTAGAGCTGAAGCTAATAAATTACTATCAAACAATAATATGTTATCTAATATTGATAATGCTACAACACAAGAACAAATTGACGAAATAAAAAACGAAGCAATAAAATTATTTGAAATTAAAAAACAAAAAGTTTTAGAGAAACTAAATGCAACTATAAATGTTTCTCAGGTGTTACATGATGAAATTGAGTCAAATATTAACAACGCAGAAAATGAATCTAATTTAAATGAATTAAGTGCTTTAATTGATGAAAAATTATCTGAATTTAATTTAGTAACAGAAAGAGAAATTGATAGGTTAGTAGATAAATCGATTGTTATTTCAAAAGATAATTGAACATCTGAAAGAATTTCTCAAGGTCAAAGAGATGTTGTTAAAAATAAGATTAACGAAAAATGACAAAATTATATTGACCAATTAACTTCACTTGAAGGTGATGATGTAAATCATAAAAAATATGAAGATATTTTATCTTCATTAAATAAAGAGCAAGTAAACGAATCAACATTAGATCAATATATTCATGAAATGAAAAGTATATTTGATTCTAAAAAAACTTTAGTTGAATCAAACCTTGAAACACTAACAAATGAAGAAGTTAAATCTAATTTAACTCAAAAATTGGATGAAGCTAAAAAAGTTATTGATTTAAATAAATTAGAAAAAGAAATAGAACTACAACATAAAAAAGAAGAATTGATTGAATCGTTAAAAACAAAAATTGTTTTCGAAGATCAAATAGAAGATTTTAAAAATAGAATTAACGAAGCTACTGAAATTGAACAATTAATAAATAGTGAAAATGGTTTAGAAAAACAAATTAATGACAAGCAAGCTTATAATAATGAATTATTAAAAGAAATAGAAATTGTAAAATCCTTAAATAAAAAAATAAATGTCACAACAGAAAAGTTTAATGAATTTAATGAAGCGATTGAAGCTGTTAGAACTAATGAAAAATTAGCAGAAATCAAATCTCAAATTAACGATTTTATTTCTAACAAAAAAAGTGAAGTTACTCCTTTTATTGAAAAATTAGTTGGAAGCAACGAAAAAACTATAAAAGAAAATGAATTATCTGATGCAACATCTGAATCTGAAATTAACAGTGTTTTAAATAATGCAAAAGAGTTATTTTCAAATAAACAAAATAGTACAAAAACTCTTCTTGAATCTTTAACAGATGAACAGGTTAAAAAAGAGTTTGAAACTACAATAGATAATGCTGAAAATATTAGAAAATTAGATGAAATTAAAGATCAAATCAATAATCAAAAGTTAAGAGAAGAGATTCAAAAAGGAATTAATAAATTAACTGAAAACGAAAAAAGAATAGAACTTCAAAATGAATTAAATGATTTAACAAATGATAGATCTAATAAGTCTAAATTACAAACTTTAAAATCTAAAGTTGATGAAGCAAGAAAACAACAAGAAGGTGAGTTTGTAATCGCTAAGGAACAAGCTCAAGAAGCTCTTAATAAATTGCTTCAAGATAATTCAAAACGTATCGAATTACAAGGATTATTAGATTCATACGATAATAATCAAACAGATTTAGAAAAAGTTAAAACAGTTAAAACAAATGCAGAAGCTGAATTATTAAGAATAAGAAATCAAGCTAAAAACACTTCTTCAGATAAAATTCAACCAAGAGGACGTGATACTCAATCACCTACACATTTAGAGAAATATAATGATTTTGCTAGAGAATTAGATTCTGCATCAAACGAAAAAGAAATAAATGATATCGTTAAAAAAATGGATACTTATATAAATCAAGTTAGAAATTTATATAAAGAATATGTAACATCAAATCTTTCTTTCGATGATACTAATAACGAAATTTTAACTAAGTTAGATTCCACAAAAACTATAAATACATTAGATCAAGCTTTAAAAGATGCTAATAAAAAATCCAAAGATTTTATTACAAATTTAGTTAATACAATTGAAGATAACGATAAAAAACAAGAGTTTTTAGAAAAAATTCACAATGCTACCAATAAAGACGTTTCTTCTGAAACACCAACAAAATGAAGAAATGAATTAGAGGTGTTGAAAGATATATATGATCAAGCTAGTGCATTTAAAAACAATGAAAACCGTGAATTAAGTGCTTTAAAACAAGAAGTTAAAAATAAAATTGAGACTTCGCTTAACGATAACCCTAATGATACTCAAGAGGATTCTAAAGCCAAATTGCTTGAATTAATTGATTCAGCTACAACAAAAGCTAAAGCGAACGAAGTTCTTTCTAAATTAAATGCAAAAATTAGCGGAATGAAACAAATTGCTGCAACTGCTGTCGAAAAAATTGATGGATCTAATTTATATAATTCATTAAAAGAAAAAATCGATTCTAATGATATTGATACAGAAGAGGAAATTCTTAGCATTCAAAAACAAGCTATTGCTGAATTTGCGAAAGTTAAAAAAGTAACAGAAGATGCTATTAATTTAGTTGATGATCAAACAAATAAAAATGACTTAATTTCTCAAAAAGATTCTGCTGAAAATATTGCTAAATTAAATGAAATAAAAAATGATGCATTAATAAAAGCTAAAAAAGAAGATCTTAAAAAAATAGCTGAAGGTTTATGAGGTAAGAAAAACTATAACAATGAGATAAATTCTGCTACAACATTAGATAGATTAAATGAAATCGAATCTCAAATTAATAACGATAAAAGAGTTCAAGACGAAAAATTAAGACAAGCTAAAGAAAAAGCATTAGAATTTGTTGATAAATTAGAAGATAAAACAGAAAAAGAAAATGCTATTAATGCTGCAAAAACTTTAGAAGATGTTAAAACGGTAGAAGACCAAGCTAAAAAAATTATTAGTGATTTACAAGGTGAAATTACAGAATTGCTGAAAAAAATTGAAGATTCTGAAAATTACAATTTATTCAAAAATAGAAATACACCGGATGCAAATGAAACTACTTTAAAACAATTAAAAACAGATTTAAACGATGAGTTTGATAGATTAAAAAAACAAACTCAAAATAAAATTAATGAACCAGCTCATTTTGAAAATAATAGTGTTACTATTTCTGAATACAAAGATAAAGAATTATTATTAACAGAAGCTAATAATGCAACAAATTATAGAGAACTTCATAAATTAGAAAATACTTCAGAAGTTAACAAACTTGGTAAATATGTTTCTGATGAAATTAAAAAAGTACTTGATAAAGGTACAATGGAAACAGATTTAAATAATATTTTAGCTACAAGACCTAATAGTGACGAAGAGAAAGAACAAAAAATTTCTGCTTTAAATGCAATTTTAGAAAGAGCTAAACAACAATCTAGAAAAGAATATATTGAGCTAGAAACATCTAAAGAAGAAGCAAGAAAACAAATTAATGAAAAATTAAATTCAAGCACTGAGTTAAAAAATACATTACTTTCAGAAGTAAATAATGCTCAAACAAAAGATCAAGTTGATGTCGAATTAAAAAAATTAAAAAATCATATGGACACTCAATTAGCTTCGGCAAATGCAGAAATTGCTAAATTAACTGAAAATAAAGAACCAAGAAACGGATTAAATACTAAATTATCAAACGCTATTAGTGAAACAGAAATTGCTAATGTCAAAAATAAAGCGATCACAGAGTTAGAAGAATTTAAAAATAATGCACAAGAAGATGTTCAAAGATTGAGCACAAATATCGAAGGTCAAAATAATTATTCTGAATTTCAAGATAAGTTAGAAACTGCTAAATCAACTAATACTCAAGAAGCGTATGAAGAAGTAGTTAGCAAAGTTAATGAAAAAATCGAAAAACTTAGAACATGAGCGAAAACTAAATTAGAACAAGTTGCAAATGATCAAGATAAAGAATCTTTAAGAAATCAAATAGAGCAAGCTAATACAAGCGAAAAATTAAAAGAATTAGAAAACTTGGTTTCTGTAACTATCGCTAGAGAAGCTGCTAAAACTGAAATTAATAAATTATCTTCAAATAATGATAAAAAAGGTGAATTATTAGCTTTTATCGAATCTTCAACAAGTGTTGCTGATATAAATTCTAAAAAAGATGAAGCAATTACTATGTTGAACGCTAAAAAGACAGAGGCAAAAAATTCTGTTGCTAAATTAGAAGGAGATAATAGTTGAATCAAAGCAAAAACTGATTTAAAATCCGCTCAAACAGAAGATGAATTAAATACTTTAATTGCAACAAGTGATGATGTATTTAATACTAAAAAGTCAGAAATTAAGGGTGAAATTGATAAACTTATAGAAGGAAATGAAGACTTATCAGTAGATAACTTAAATACTATAAAAGATTTAAAAAATTATCATGATAATCAAATTATTGCAAAAGCAAAAGAATATACAAAAGTAAAAATAAATCAAATTGATAATGCTACTAAAAAAGAGGGATTATCAAATGCTTTAGCTAAACAAAATAGTGTTGATAAAATAAACGAAATTTATAATCAAGCCATGGGAGAGATTCATAAAGAAGACGCTCTTAATAATGCTAAAACAAAAGCTATAACTTTTGCTGAAACAAAACTTGCACAAGATGATGCAAATTCATTTAAAACCAAAATTAACGAAGCTCCAAATATTGAAGAAGTGAATAAAATTAGAAAACAAATTGAAACAAAAGTAAATGATAAGTTAAAAGAACTAACAAAGCTAAAATCAAAATTCTTATCTAATAATGCAGTAAGACAAGAAGTAGAAGGAAATTCAAATAATTCAATTCCTGAAATGGAAAAATCTATTAAAAAATTAGAAACCGAAAAAGCTAGATTATCAAAAGCAACAAAAGACGAAATTGAAAAAATTCATTTAACTGATAATACTATTGTTTCTCAAGAAAAAATGAATTCAGAGAACCAATCATATAATCAAATAAAAAATGAATTAAATGAGATACCTGATTGAACCGAAGAGCAAGATAACATAATTATTAGTAAGGTTTCACGAAAATTAATAGAGAGAAAGTCTTCAGCAAGACAATATATAAATTCACTCACTCTAGATGACGGAAAAAGAAACGAATTATTAACTGAATTAGATTCTCGAAATACAGATAATTTAACTAAAATAATTAAGTTAGAACAAAAAGCAGATCGTGAAGCTAAAATTAAATCAATTAAAGAAAAAATAAACCAATTACATAATGATGATTTAAGAAGAGATTATAACCAGAGAGTCGAAAATGAAAACGAAAATTTAGTTGCTCTTGAAAGAGATGTAAACCAAAAACTAGAAGAACAAAAAAATAATATAAGATTAGCAAGAGAAGCGGCACAAGCTGAGGTTAATAAATTACCAAATTCAGAACAATCTGCAAAGAATATTGAGATTGAAAATGCTACAACTCAAGCACAATTAGATACAATTAAACAAAATGCTATTACTAGAATGCAAAATATAAGAGTAGAAGTTCAAAATGAAATAAATAAAATGCCTGAAAATGCAAGGTCTGAATTAAATTCAGAAAAAAATAAATGAATAAACAATGGTAATAACTTACTCACATTGAAGCAAACTGCTATTAATACTGTTACAAAATCAAATGAATTAACAACTAAAAATAATAATTCATTTGCCAATGAAGCACAAGCTAAAACATTCTTTGCTTCTCAAATAAATAGTTCAAAAGCAAATAATATAGCTAAAATTAATACAATTAGTAGTAATTTAGATAAAATTAAAACAACATTACAAAATTTAAGAAATAAACAAAATCAATTAGCTAGACAAGAAGATAAAACTAAATTTAATCAATTAGTTAACGAAGCCTTTATGAACACTAATAAAGAAATACTTGGTAATAATAGTTTATATTCAACATTAAACAATATTATTTCAAAAATTGATTTTAGATTGAAACAAGATCAAGCAATTAATGATATTAATACTAAATTAACTCAAGATGGGCAAAATAAAGTATTTTTAAATAGAGTTAATAATTTAACAAATAACGACGAAATAGTATTAAACAATATTTTAACTGATGTAACAGAATTATCAAAATCATTAAACTCAACTAAAGAATTAATCGATAATGTCGGACAACAAACTAATAGAATAGAATTAGAAAAAGAATGAAATAGTATAAACAATCTAAATAATGCGAAAGCGTTAAAAGCAAAAGTCGAAAGATTTAAAGCTAAGTTAGCAGAAATACAAGCGGATTTAAATGGTCTAGATCAAAAAAATCCAAATAAATCTAATTTAGAAGCAGAATTAAATGAAGCAACAACAGTTGAAAAACTTGAAGAAGTCAGAAAGAAAATTAGAAATGAAAAAATTAGAATTAATTGGATTCCTTTAAAAAATAGATTAAACGACGATAAACAAAAAAGAGAATGAGATAATACTATGAATGATGATAATTCTACAATAGATCAAATGAATCAAGTTATTAGCCTTGCTGAAGCACATTTAAATGAAAAAAGAACTACAGCAGAAAGAATCCTGAATAAGATAAATGATAAAAGTGGATTATCAAATAAAGTTTCTGACACTAATAGCGAAAGAGATTATGATGAAGTTATCGAGTCGTCACTTAATATATTAAAAACTGTCGCTGATAAAGCGAATGTTATACTAGGAAAATTAAAAACAACTACTAAATCAGACAAAGGATTACCAGAAAGTTATACATTTAATGCTCCAAAAGAAATTTCTGAGAATATAAACGAAACAACTATTAACAATAGTTTAAAGGTTGGGTTAGATATCTGGAATTCTAAAATACTTGATGCTCGTAAATCATTACCTTTGTTAGAAGGTGATCAATCACATTTAAATGATTATAGTGGTAAGATTGGTAATGTATTTAATAACGAAAATATCAATCCAAATGGACCATCCGAAGAAGTTTTAGATCAATATGTTGTTGAAATAAACAGATTATATAGCGATAAACGAGCAGAAATTACAAACAAAATAAATAGCTCAAAAGTGCATTCAACAATTAAGTCTAATTTTAATACTCAATTTAATGCAGCGAAAAATCTAGGTGCACTAAACTCATTATCAACTGAGATTAGTAAATATGATGACAAAATAAATGAAATTTACATTGAAATAAATAAAGTTCAAAATAATTCTAAAAAAGAGACTTTTAAAACTCAATTAAGTCAATCTGATAGCTTAGAAAAATTAAATACCTTACTGGAAGATATTAAACAATATAACACAAAGTGAAATATCGCTAAAACTATCTTTGATAGAACAACGATAAATTCTAGAGATAAAAAAGTAGAATTTACCAAAAAACTAAACGATGCTACTACAATCGAACAATTAGATAATTTAATAGATGAATTAAAAAATTATTTTGAATTTAAATTGTTCCAAGCAATGAAAGATGGCAGAAATAATTCGCAATTTTTTATTGGTCGTGATACGGAATTAAGAGGTATTATAGAATTTGAAAAGCATGAGGAATTTCCTGAAAATAAATTTGTTTATATCATATTAAAAGGTGATGATAATTCTTTTGTGCTTTCTGATCCAATTAGATTAAATAGTACTACCCTAAATTTCGTATTTAAGGGGAATAGATTTATTCAAAAAACTCAAACATATAATATTTTTAGTTACGTTTTTATTGCTGATAATGATAAACTTACAACTATTGGCGAAGTAATTGAAGAAAAAAATAAGAGAGTAGAAACTTCAATGGGTAATGTAAGATCGATCCAAGTAATAAAAGAATAAATTTAAAATTCAAGCAAAAATATTGCTTGATTTTTTTGCTAATATTAAACTTAATTTAATTAATTTTAATTTTTATGTATAATTACATAACTTAAAGTATATTTGAATAACAAATTGTATTATATCTATTAATACCTTTTCAAACTTGAATTTATTTTAACGTTTTTTAATTATATAAATAAGTTTTAGAAAAGTGAAAAACAATATATTTTGTTATTTTGTTAATCAAAATAATAAAAACTAAGGAGGAAAAATGTTTAATAAACAAAAAAGAAATACTATTTTTGCGAGTGCAACTATTGCTGCTATCACTTCGATTTCGGCTGGTGTTGCAATCATGTGAACATGATCAAACACTAAGGAAGACTACAACCTTAGATATCAACAAGTTAAAAATATATTAACAAAATTAAATTTACCAAAGAAAAATATTGAGAAAAAATTTAATTCAATAGATCCTAACTACAAAAGTATTAATCAATTTAAACAACTTGATAAAGTTGTTGAACTAATACTAACTAGTTTAAAAAAATCTATTAATTCAAAAGAAGAAAATTTAAAAACATTGAATATTCATCGTAAAGAATTTAAAGATGAGTTTGATATGATGGATTATAATGATAGTTTGAATTATATTAATGAATTTGATAGTTTAATAAATAATGTTCAAGATCCGGAAGAAAAAGAAACGTTAATTGATAACTTATTAAAAGATACAAGATCTCAAAATTCAAAGTTACAACTCGATAATCTTAAAAAAGTTTTAGAAGAGCAACAAAGAGAAATAAATGAAAATAAAGTGGAAATTTCAAAAATCATTTCCACTTTTCCAAAAATATTAAAAGATAAATTTAATAAAAAATTAGATAATTCGCAAAATAATTTAAATTCATTAAGAAATTTAAAATCAGAATTAGAAAAATATGAACCAATTGTTGAAAAAGCACAAAAAATTAAAAATCTTTTTAAACAATCTGAAGTTTATGTAGATCTTAATAATGCAGAAACAGAAGAATTACCAATAATAGAAGATAAAATTGATAAAATTTTAAAAAGTGAAAATTTATCCGAATTCGACCGTAAAAAAGATCAAGTTAAAAATTTAATTAATGTAGTTGAAGATGAAGGCACTAAAAACGATTTTTTAGAAAAGTTAGATGAAATTGACAAAATAAAAACAATGCCTGAATTGTTAGAACTTGAAAAAGAAGTCGAAAATTACTTAAAATCTAATTCAGGTTTACAAGGTTTAATTAACTTTAAAAAGAAAGAGTTAAATAATAAAATTAATGAATCTAATTTACCTGAAGAGATAAAACAAAAATATTTAGATGACATTAAGGTTTCAAGCAATTTAGATGAACTATCTAAAATCCAGAGCGAGATTGATGAATTAATAGCAATTGACAAAAGAAAAAAAGAAGTCGAAGAAATTATTAAATTATTAAATAATCCTAAAAAAGACGAACTTTTAAGGGAGTTATCATTAACTAATGATTTAGAAGTTATAGATAGAATTTCCAATGAAGCAACAAAAATTTTGAGTGAAGAAACCAAAAAAACCAGAAAAGTTATACAAAGACTAAAGGGTCTTCCTCGTTTGAAAAATGACTTTGAGTTGATATTATCAGACGCAAAGACACAAGGTGATATTCAAGAAGTAGCTTCAGATGTTAATGATTATATGAACGATCTAATAGATGAAGCAAATGAAATTGTAAATTCATTAGATAATGGTACATCTGTAATAATTGGCGAACAAACAGTTTCTAAATATTCATTAGAAAAAGAATTAGAAAATTTATCAAACACCGGAAATGCAGGAGAATATTCTGAAATTATTGAAAAAGCTAATGCGTTGAAAAATTATGTTAATTCAAAACAAAAAGGTTCTGAAATAGCAGATTTATTAGATGATAAACAAAAAGGTGCCGATTTAAAGGAAAAACTAAAAAATGCAAAAACTTTAGACGACACTTTAAAAGCTAAAGCGGAAATTGATAGGTTGTATCAATTTCAATTAGATAAAGCGAAAGCAAAAAAAGCAATCGAAAGCGTTATTCATAATGATAAAAAATCTGATTTCACTAAAAGATTGAATGATGCTACAACATCAGATGAGTTGGTTATTTTAACATCAGAAGCTAATGCTTATCACAATGCAGAAGAATCTAATAAACTTACTCATGATCAATTAAAATACTTTGTTGATGAAAATGTTGGAGATCAATCTAAAAAAGAAGAATTTAAGAAGAAACTTGATGACGCAATGGTGGATCAACAAGGAAAAAATAATATAGATCAAGATCAAGTAGAAACAAAACTTAGAGAAATTCGTGACGAAATAAATGAATTAATTAAGGCTGAAAAAGATGCTGCAGAAGCTTTAAGGCTTAAAAAAGAGCAAATAAAAGCAGATATTGAAAATATAAACGATAAAGACAAAGCGAATCAATTTAACGATGAGTTAATTGATGTTTTAACTATTGAACAAGCCGAAAAATTACAAGAAAAAGTAGATCAACAATTAGAGTTTGAAAAGACAAAAAGAATCATAAAAGAAAAAGTTTCAAAATTGGAAGATAAAAAAGATTATTTAAATGAATCGAATAATGCGACATCTATTGACCAGTTAAAAGACATTGACTCAAGAATTGATCAAGATTTAAAGAGAGAGGCTCAAGAATTAAAAGAAGCTAAAGACGATGCATTAGAAAAAATAGTAGACATAGCAGATAGTAATGCGTTAAAGGCTGAATTATTTGATGCTGTTGAAAAGGCAAAAACAAAATTATCTGTGGCTAAAATAGTAGAAAAAGTAGATAATTATTTAAATGAACTAAAAGAAAAAGCTATTACTGCTATTGCCACAACTGTAGGTGATGATAAAATTCATAATGAGCTAAATGCTGACTTAGGTGGTGCCAAAAACGAAGTACTTCTTAAAGATATAATCAAAAAAGCAAACGAAAGTTTTTCTAATAAGAAAACAGAAGTTATCGATGAACTTTCAATATTAGATGATAATCATTCAACTAAAGAGGAATTTAAAGATAGATTAAAAAACGCGTCAAATATTTCAGATTTAAATGATTTATTAGAAGAAGTAAAAAACGCAAATAATATTGAGACAATTAAAAATAACTTAAGAAAAAAAATGGAACAAGTACAAGAAGGGTCCGAAAAACAAAAGTTATCTAATTTAATTGATCAAGCTAATTCTAGAGAAGAATTATCTAATATAAATGAACAAATAGATGGTCAAATTCAAAAAGAAAAAGACGAAATTCAAGCTAATAAAGATATTGTTAATGAAAAAATTAAAGAATTATATAAAGACGAAAATATTAACTTATTTAATAAACAAACTTCAAAAGATGATTTAGGTTTAGAAGAGTCAAGAAGACTTATTGAAAACATTGAAAAAACAATTGCGGTTGAACAAAATGAACTTAAAAATAAAATAAACGAAGCAGAAAACGAAATATTAAACACATTACTAGAAAGTCCAGAAAGAAACGATATTTTATTACAAGCAGAAAGCTCAAAGAGTTTAGATGAAGTGGATGTTGCACTTAGAAAACTTAACGAAAGAATTGAACTATTAAAAGAAGAAGCGAGAATTGAGGCTAAGAAACTTATTTCAAATAGTGACATGCTCACAAGCATTAAACAAGCCAAAACTCAAAAAACTATCGATCAAATTAAAGCTGAAGCTATTCAACTGTTTAATTCTAAAAAACAAGCCATTTTAGAAAAACTGGATCAAAAAATTAATGTATCAACTGATATCCATGATGAAATTCAAGGCAACATTAATACTGTAGAAAACGAAATTAAACTAAACGAACTAAGTTCTTTAATTGATGATAAATTATTCCATTTTAATCGAGAAACTGAAAATCAAGTTAATAGACTTGTTGATAAATCAAGTATTTTACCAATAGAAAATTGAACAAACGAAAATATTTCACTAAATCAAAGAAATAGCGTTCAAAATATAATAAACAAGAAATGAACAAACTATTTAGAATCTCTTAAAAAATTAGAAGGTGATACAAATAATCATAAAAAATATGAAGATATTCTAACTTCTTTAGATAAAGCAGAAGTAAGTGAAGCAATATTAGATCAATACATAGATGAAATGAATAATATTTTTGATTCTAGAAAAGATATTGTTAGTGCAAATATTCAAAGTATTACAAACGAAGATACTAAGTTAGAACTTAATAAAAAACTTTTGGAAGCCAAAAATATTGAAGATTTAAATGAATTACAAAGACAAGCAGATTTACAACATAAAAAAGAAGAATTAATAAATTCTTTACCGACAAAAATTGTTTTTGAAGATCAAAAACTTGATTTTGAAAATAGAATTAATAATTCAACAAACATTGATCAACTTACAAACCCTAAAACAGG
Source organism: Mycoplasma sp. CSL10137 (assembly GCF_017116845.1). Lineage (NCBI taxonomy): Bacteria > Bacillati > Mycoplasmatota > Mollicutes > Mycoplasmatales > Mycoplasmataceae > Mycoplasma > Mycoplasma sp. CSL10137. The sequence continues at coordinate 134,263 of NZ_JAFIRE010000002.1, forward strand.
TTTAGAAAAAGAAATTAATGACAAACAAATATACAACAGTGAATTACTGAAAGAACTTGAATTTGTAAATGCATTAAATGATAAAATAAATGTTACAACAGAAAAACACAATGAATTTAAAAAAGCTTTAGATTCTTCTCGAACAAAAGAAGAAGTTTCTGAAATAAAGAGACAAATTAATGAATTTATTAAATCTAAAAAATCTGAAGTTGCTACTTTTATCGAAAAATTAGTCGGAAGCAATGAAAAAGAAATTAAAGAAGAAGAACTTAAAAACGCAACATCAGAAACAGAAATTCAAAGTATTCTTGATGTAACCAAGAAAATATTTTCTAATAAACAAGATAACATTAAAGAAACTTTAGAAGAATTAACAGATGAAACAGCTAAAAATAATTTTAATAATGCTATTGAAAATGCAATTAACTTTAAGAATTTAGATGATATTAAAGATAAAATTAATAATCAAAAATTAAGAGAAGAAATTCAGAGAGACATTAATAAATTATCTAATGGCGAAGAAAAAAAATCATTACAAGAAGAATTAAATAGTATTTCGAACGATAAAACAAATAAACTTAAGTTAACTAGTTTAAAAGATAAAGTTGATAATGCGAGAGCCAAACAAGAAGGTGATTTTGCGATTTCAAAAGAAAAAGCAACTAAAGCACTTGAAAAATTGTTACCTACTAATAATGAGCGTATTAGATTAGAAGGTCTTTTAAAAACATATACAAACGATCAAACCGATTCTGAAAAGGTTAAAAAAGTAGAGCAAGATGCAATTGCTGAATTAGAAAAAATTAAAAATGAAATAAAAGAAGAATCTAAACAAAACATTCAACCAAGAGGTCGTGATAAAGAATCTCCATCTCACACTGAAAAATACAATGAATTTAATGAACTATTAGAATCTGCAACAACAGAAAAAAGACTTAGAGATATATCTAGCGAAATGATAACATACGTAAATGATGTTAAAGACTTATATAAAAAATATGTTGATGCTAATTTACTAATAGAAAATATTAGAGAAGAAATAAAAACAAATTTAGTTTCTAAAACAAAAATAAATGATTTAGATGCTGTTTTAAAAGATGCTAACAAAAAAACAAAAGTTGCAATTGATGAATTATTAAACACAATTGAAGATACTAATAAGAAAAATGAGTTAAAACAAAGATTAGTTGATGCCACTTCAAATGATAATGTTGAGCCAACAATTACAAAATGAAGAAATGAATTAAGCGAACTAAAATCAATTTATGATGATGCTACTTCATTTAGAAATAACGAAAAACGCGAATTAGAAGATTTAAGAAATGATATTAAAAATAAAATTAATAATTCTTTAAACGATAATCAAAACGATAGTTCCGACAATTCAAAAGCAAAATTACTTGAGTTAATTGATGCAGCTTCAACAAAGAGTGAAGCAAATGAAGTTCTTAAAAAATTAAACTCAAAAATCAATTCTATCAAAGAAGTTGCAAGACAAGTGGTTGAAAAAACAAAAGGTTCTAACTTATATGATAATTTAAAGCAAGAAATTAACTCAACTAACATAGATACTGAACAGGAAATTTTATTAATACAACAAAAAGCTTCTGAAGAATTTGAGAAAAATAAAAAATCTACTGAAGATTCTATAGCTTTAGTTCATGATGCTAACAAAAAAGCGGAATTGGAAAACGAGAAAAACACCGCCCAAAATGTTGGAGATTTAAATAACGTAAAAAATAAAGCAATATTAGAAGCTAAAAAAGAAGAATTAAAAGAATTAGTAAAAGAGCTTTGAGATCAAAAAGAATACAATAATAATATAGAAGTTGCAACAACATTAGAACAATTGAACGAAATTGAAAAATTAATAAATAACGATAAAAATGAACAAGATCTTCAATTGAAATCAGTAAAAGAAGAAGCGAGAGTTGCTGTTAATAAGTTAGAAGACAAAAATAATAAATTAACTGATATCGAAAACGCAACAACTTTAGAAGCGGTTAATGAAATAAAAAATGACGCTATTGAAGTAATTAGATCCTTAAAAGAAGAAATTAAACCTTTATTAGCTAAAATTGAAGGTTCAAACAATTATGATGCATTCGAACTCAGAAACAATGACGAAGCTAATGAATTAGAATTAAAACAATTAAAAAATGATTTAATTTCAGAATTTGATACTTTAAAATCAAATACAAAGAACAAAATAAATGAACAAGGTTCTTACAAAAACAATACAGTTATTGTGGATCAATACGATAAAAAAGAAAAATTACAAGCTGAAGCAGAAAATGCTAACAATTATTCTGAGTTACATAATATAGAAAACACTGCAGAAGTAGAGAGATATGCAAAATATGTAAAAGATGAAATAAATAAAGTTCTTGATAAAGAAAATATGCTTGAGCAAGTTGAAGAAATATTAAAAAATAGACCTTCAACAGATGATGAAAAACAAAACAAAATAAATGCATTAGAACAAATTGCACAAAAAGCAAGAAAAAAAGCTAGAAGTGAGTTAGCAGAACTTAACTTAGCAAAAGAAAATGCTAAAAGAGAAATAAAAGAAAAAGTAAACTTAAGTAGCGAAAAACAACAAGAATTTATCGGAAGAATAAATCAATCTAACACTAAAGAAGAAGTTCAAAACGTTATAAACGATGTAAATAAATTTATTAGTGATGAAAAAACAAAGGTTGAAAATGATTTAATTAACAAATTAACCGAAAATAAAAACCCAAAAAATAAATTAAAAACAAGTCTTGATAATGCAACATCAGAAACAGAAATTGCTAATATTAAAAATGAAGCAATTGCAGAATTAAATAAGTTTAAAAATAATGCTGAAATAGCTGTTGAGAGATTAAGCGAAAATATTCAAGGTCAGAATAATCATTCAGATTTTGTTACTAAGTTAAATGTTGCTAAAACAACAGATACTCAAAAGGCTTATGAAGATGTAGTTAACGAAGTTGAAAAACAAATTGAAAAACTTAAAACATGAGCTAAATCTAATTTAGAACAAATTAATGATCAAGAAGAAAAAAATAAAATTAAAGAATTAATCGAAAGTGCCGACACAAGTTTAAAACTTAAAGAATTAGAAAATAGAGTTAATTTAACAATAGCTAGAGAAAAAGCAGAAAATGCAATAAAAAAATTATCTGATACAAACGAACAAAAAAATCAATTATTAAATTCTATTTATTCTTCAAATAGTCTTCAAGACATTGCAACAAAACAAGCAGAAGCCGAAAAAATAATTAACGATAAAAAGAAAGAAGCTACAGAAGCGGTTGCTAAGTTAGAAGGTGATTTAACATATGTAAAATCAAAAGAAGATCTAGCAAAAGCGGATACTGAAGATCAATTAAACAATTTAATCAGATTAAGTAACGAAACATTCAATAATAAAAAAGATGAGATTAGATCTGAAATTAACAAATTAATTTTAGATAAAGATCTAATGTCGACAGATGGTCTTGATACTGTTAAAAAATTAAAAGATTATTCTAAAAATACAATAATTCCTAAGGCCTTAGAATATACAAATTCTAAAATAACTGAAGTCGCTGACGAGACTAAAAAGCAAGAATTAGAACAAATGCTTAAAAATAAATCACAAGTTGATGATATAAACGAAGTATACAATTTAGCGGTTGCGGAATTAGACAGAGAAAACGCTCTTGAAAATGCAAAAACACAAGCTAAAGAACTTGCAAAGAACAATTTAAGTGATGAAGATTTAGAATCATTTAATACTAAAATTTCTCAAGCTAATACCATTGAAGAAGTAAATGCTATAAAAAGAAAAATTCAAGCAAAAGTTGATGACAAAAATAGAGAATTAACAAAATTAAAAAATAAATTCCTAGATAGTAATGAAGTTAAGAAAAATGTAGAAAACGCAAGTAAAAATTCAGTAAAAGAAATTGAAAAATTAATTGAAAATCTTCAAAACGAAAAAACTAAAATTATTTCAAAAACAAGTTCTGATTTAGAAAGAATTCATGTTACAGAAAGCGGATTGTTAACAGACGATAAAATGAATGAAGAAAATTCTAAATATAATGAAATAAAACTTGAATTAGATTCCGTAAATAACTCAAATTGAACAGAAAAAAATGATAAATTAATAAGCTCAAAAGTTGACCAAGCCATATTATTAAGAAAAAATAAAGCAAGAGATCATATTAATTCACTTGGATTGGATAAAAGTAAAAAAGACAAGTTAATTAATGAATTAAACTCTGATGATACTAATACTTACACAAAAATTATTAAATTAGAGAAAAAAGCTGATAGAGAATTAAGAGTCAAAAATATTAAAGATAAAATTTCAAAAATAAATGATGAAAATGTTAGAAACGATTTAAATAATAGAGCAAATTCTGATAATGAAAATTTAGATACCTTAGAAACAGATGTAGAGGGAAAACTTAAAGAACAAGAAGATGCAATCAATTTATATAAAGAAGAAGCAAGAGAAGAAGTTAAAAAATTACCTTTAAGCGAGCAAAAAACAAAAAATGATAATATAGATTCAGCAACAACACAAGATCAAATTGATACTATTAAACAAAGTGTTATTCAAAGAATGGGAACATTAAGAAAAGAAGTCCAAGATGAAATTGAAAAAATGCCTTTAAATGCTAGAAAATATTTAAGTGACAAAAAAGATTCCGTTTTAGATAATGGTGATGAATTATTATCGTTAAAGGAAATAGCGATTGAAACAGTATCAGAATCAAATAAATTGAAAGAAAAAAATGAGTCTGAATTTTCTAACGAACAAGAAGCGAAAGAGTTTTTTGATTCAAAAATTAATAGTTCAATAGCTGATTCTAAAGAAAAAATCAAATCATTATCTAATGATTTTGAAATCATCAAAAACAAACTTAAAACATTAAGAACAAAACAAGCAGAGCTAGGCGTTGAATATAAAAATCAATTCGATTCATTAGTGTCCGATGCTTTTAAAGACCTAAATAAAGAAATAATAGGTAATAATAGTGTTAATTCAATGTTAGATTCAATCATCGAAAAAATTAATTTTAGAAAAAAACAAAATGATGCAATTAAGGCCATCAAAGATAAGTTTGAAGATCAAAATCAAACCGTTACAACAGTAAACGATATTAATAATTTAACTTCAAACGATGAAAGAGGATTAGAAACTCTTGTTACAAATGCAAATAATTTATTTAATAACTTACAAAGTTTAAAAAATACTATTAATTCAATAGGCAAAGAGTCTAATAGAACCTCATTGTTAGAGGAATGAAAAAAAGTTGACACATTAAGTAAAAAGGAAACCTTAGACCTTAAGGTTAATTCATTTAAAACAACATTAGCTAGTGTTCAACAAGAATTAAATAATTTAGATAATCGAAGTAATCAAAAACAATCATTACAAACTGAACTAGATATGGCAGGAACAAAAGAAGCGGCAGAAAATGTTAGAAGTAAAATTAAACAAGAAAAGGCAAAGAATGATTGAGAGTCTTTAAAAGCAAGATTAAATAATAGCGACCAAAAAACAAATTGAGATAACATAGTTAATTCGGCAAAAAGCACTAGCGAGCAAATAGATACTGTTATAACTGATGCTACTAAATATTTAGAATCCAAAAGACAAAAGGCAATTTCAACTTTAGAAAGATTAAATGAAGACAATTCAATAAGAAGTAATTCAACATCCAAAACAACTATTTATAACACTGAAAGTGAATATGATAATCTAATTAATAATTCTATTAATTTCTTAAACAGTGAAGCTAAAAAAACAAATATATTAATAGGAAAATTAAAGGAAACTACTAAAAAAACAAATGATTTATCTCAATTTACTTTTGACTCAAACAACAATGTTGATGATAGTGTAACTGAATCTAAAATTAATAATGATTCTAAAAAAGTTGAAGAAATATTAAAGAGAAAATATAATGATGTAAAAGACAAATTAAACATATTAAACGGGTCTTCAGAACGAGAAACTTACAAAACAAAACTAGGAAGCGAAATTGACTTTTTAAATAAAACTGAAACTCAATACGATACTCTTATTAGCGAAATAGATGGAATATATAACGAAAAACACAAAATAGCCGAAAGGTTAGTAAATTACGAAATTAAAGACCCTTCAAAGAAATTAGAATTTAATGAAAAATTCAGAAATGCAGCTAATTTGGGCGATTTAAATACATTAATTAATGAATTAAATAAATATTATGAATTACTTATTTTCAAACCAAAAAAAGATAATAATTCAAGTATAAGTCAGTTTAATTGATACAATGAAGATGTTGTAGGTGAAATTCAATTAAATAAAGTTGAAGGTGATTATAAGGATAAATATATTTATTTAGTTGTTAAATCATCAAAAGGTGATAATTATGTTGTATCTAAACCAATATTATTAAATAATAGTAATTTAAAATTTAATTTCCCAATTAAAAATTTTATTGATGATGGACATTATGATTTACATAAAGTTGTAGTATTAGATTATGATGCTAATGATAACAATGTTATTCTAAGTAGTAAAAATATAATAAATAATAAATATGCATCTATTTATAACTTTAATATCAAACTAGGTACAATAACCGCTAACAATGTAAGTATGTCATGAAATAATTTGAAAGAAGCAATATTAGATGAAAATTCTCGGCCACAAGGTGCTGAAATGATTGAAAAAAGTGTTGATGCTAATGTGCAAATAAATGGTTTTACAGCCGAAAATATTGATATTAGTAGTATTAAAAATATTAGAATTCATTTAAAAGGTGAAGCTAACACTGGTAATTCATTTACAAATGATAGATTTAATAACGTTACTTTAATAGATAGACTCGAACTTACAAATGAAAATTCTAATATTTTAGTACGTAAGGTCGATAACACTGATTATATTTTCTTTGATTTAAAAGCCAAAGGAATGAAAGCAGGATATGTTTATAATCTTGATAAAATTGAATTTGATATAAATAGAAGCCATATAATAAAACATTATGTTTATAATAAGGTTAAAAAAGATAACGATGAAAATTCTATAAATTATTCTGAAAATTATAGTTATAAAGAAAATACAAATGAAGCTATTTCATGATTATTTGAATTAAAGAAATCCGATAGGGATAAATTATTAACTGTTAAAGAAGAGCATCCAAATAATCAAAGTTATAAATCTATTTTAGAATTTAATGATGGTTGAGATATTTATGCTTTTTCTGGTCTATTTAGATATCTAAATAGTTTTGTTCCTGATATAGGAAGCAATGTAGGAAATCATCAATACAAAAAAGAAGATGGAACAAGTGTATCTTTAAGAGAAAGATGAAAAGATTATTTAATTAATAAATTAACACAAATATATAAAGATAAATATAATAAAGATAAATATTATGCAACCATACCAACTAATAGACGTTGAGGTGATGGTTGATCACTTTCATTTATACAACTAGGTATTGACCCTAATAGTTACAAAGAATATACTGGAATGGTCATTCATGGAACAAATACTTTTGCGCCTGTTTTAGGTGGTAGAAATGTGGAGTATGATTTCCAACATTCGCCTAAATATTTCGAATTGATGAAGGGGTTCATGTATAATCGAAAAATATGAGAAAACGGAAGAAGTGTTTGAGCTATGTGACTTAAAGGTGCTCGTCAAAAATTAAGTGTAACTGCAGATTTTAATAAAACTGACGAAAGCGACCTAAAAAATACTATAAGATTGGCTGTTGAATTCGTTTTAGAATTCGGAGCAACTAATTATATTGGCGATAAGATGACATATCCAACCGAAACTATTAAAAATAAATAATATTAAAAATATTAGCAAAGTTAAAATTGCTAATATTTTTTTCAATAAAATAAAAGAAAATATTTTATAATTATTAAAATAAAAAAATAAGAGGTATAAATGAAAGAATTAATAATAATCGGTAACTGAAAAATGAATAAAAATTTCTCTGAAACAGAAAAATTTATTAGTGATTTTTCAAAAGAATACCAATCAAAAAAAGATTTAATTTATAAAAACGTTAAATTTGGTGTAGGAGTACCATCTGTTAACTTATCAGCATTTAGATTAAATAAAGTAACAGACTTAAAATTAGCAGCTCAAAACGTTAGTGATAAACCAAAAGGGGCATACACAGGTGAAGTCTCAACATCAATGCTAAATGACTTAAATGTTGATTATGTAATTTTAGGTCACTCAGAAAGACGTACATATTATCATGAAACAAATGAAGAGGTTTATGCTAAAGCAAAAGCTACAATTGAAGCTGGTATGACACCAATTATTTGTGTAGGGGAAACCCTTGAAGAATACGAAAAAGGTTTAACTAAAGAAGTTGTTAAAAATCAAATTGAGAAGTCAGTTGCAGACTTAGATTATACTAAAGTAGTTGTTGCTTATGAACCAATTTGAGCGATTGGAACAGGTAAAGTTGCAACACCAGAAATTGCACAAGATGTATGTGCATATATCCACTCAATTACATCAAATGATTTAAAAGTTCAATATGGTGGAAGTGTTAATCCTAATAACATAAATGAACTATCATCTCAAAAAGATATAGACGGATTTTTAGTTGGTGGAGCTTCATTAGAGGTTGAAAGTTTTGTAAAATTATTAACATTAGGTAAATAATAATGAAAAAAGGAACTATTTTTACATTTATAGTTCTTTTTTATTTTTAATTTCCTTATTAAGTATGGAAAAGCAATACGATTATAGAGATTGTTCGTTATATGTATTTAAATATTACGCTAAAAAATATCATAACGAAGATTATGACATTAATGAATTAAAAATTAACGTAATGTATGATGATACTGGAATAAGTTTAACCAATTTAAAAGATACAATTAGTTCATATGGATATAGCTTAACTTCTTACTATTGTAAAATTAGTGAACTAAGACAATTAGAAAAAAGTGAATATCCTTTTGGGGCAATTGTTAGAAATGAAGAATTTCAACATATAGTTTTTATTGAAGATATAGAAAATGATTATGTCAAATATTTTGATCCCGGCTCTGGAAAAATTATAAATTCAAAAATCATAGATTTTAAAAATATATTTTTAAATATAATTGTTAAGTTCAATAAAAAAATATCTCCCTTAGAAAAATATAAGGAACCCAAAAAAATATTTAACATAAATAAATATTCTTATTTTCTATTTTTTTCACTTCTTTTAGAGTTGATTTTAAATTTAATTTATCCTTTTATTACTAAATATATATTACAATCATTAGTTCCAACTAGGCAAATAAATGAATTTTATTATTTAATAATTATTTTTGTTACTTTTACTTCATTTTCATTATTGATAAGCCTTATAATAAATAAAACGACTAAAATAATTGTTTTAAAGAATTTTGAAAAAGAATTCTTAAATATACTAGAAACATTTTCTAAAGAAAATATTAATTTAATTAATAATTTAAACGAAATAGAAATTAAACAGAGAATAAATAATATATACCAAATTGAAGCATATAAGATGACATTTATACCAAGAGTTTTATATATTCTACTTTCCTTTTTGATTTCGCTTACACTAATTTTAATAACTAGTTATTTGTTGACTTTGATTATGATTATTATAGGAGCCTTGATAGGAACATTTACTTTTTTATATTACTTATGATATCGAAAATCAACTAATTTTTTAATTTCTGAATCAATATCTTTAGATAGATCTTTAGATAATTATATTAAAATATTAAAGACTAACTTTCTTTTGTTAGAAGAAGAAAAATTTAAAAATAAAATGATAAAAAATTTTCAAAGTCATAATTGCAGTTTTAAGTCTTTTATAGTTAGTGAAAGTTATTTTGATAGTATTAATAAATTTATTGACATCATAATTCCCATTTTGATTCTATTTTTCGGATCTCTACAAATTTGAAATAATAAAATAAATTTATATCAATTATTATTTTTCTTAACGGGAACAAAAATGTTCTTATCACCGATCAAACAAATAGAACCTATTATAAAAGAGACTCAAAACTTCAAATTAAACAAAAATATATTAAATATTTTTAAAAAAAATAAACGTAAAACTAAAACTTTAAATTTTGATAATATTGGACAAATAAAGCAAATAAAATTATCATATGTTTCTTATAAATATAATAAAAGCCAAGAAAAATATTCAGTTAATATTCCGAGATTAACTTTAGAAGGTAATAATATATTAAAAGGTAATAACGGTAGCGGGAAAACAACACTGTCATCTTTGTTAATGGGTAAGTATAATATTACTAATGGTGAAATTTTTATTAATAATAATTTGGTCAATTTATATGATAATGATTTTATAAAACAAAGAATTTGTTATATTGGAGATAACAAAAATATACCTAATTCTACTTTAAAAGAATATTTGTTAATAGATGATTGGGAAAATTTTACTAATATTTTAAATAAATTTCAAATTTATGAAGCGTTTAAAGCTCTTAATATGCAAATAAGAGAAGATGTTATGGTAAAGAAATTATCAAGTGGACAAATACAATTAGTCAAGTTTTTGAAGTTGTTATTATATGATTATGATGTATTTATTTTTGATGAAGCTTTTGAAGCGATAAGCGAAGATGTTTTCATTTTTTTGAAAGAAAAATTAACTAAATTATTAAATAATAAATTAACACTTGAAATCAGCCATAATTCTAAATATATTTTTGATAATGCAAGGATAATTAAAATTGAAGAAATTACTAAATTTTTATAAATTAGAAATATTTTTTTTAATTGTATTATTGGTTTTGTTATCTTTTTTAATATATTTTGGTCTTTTTTATAAGGTAAAAAGCTATAAGAGTGTAATAATATATTTTAATGATAATAATTTAGAACTAAAAAATATACAACCCAATGAATTAATTTATGAAAAATATAATTTAGTAATTTTTGATGAAAATAATAGCATCGAATATCCGATTATAATTTCAGGTATTAGTAATAATAAAATAGAAATAATAAATGACGAATTAAAAAAACATTTAATAGATAAAAATAATTTATTTTTAAATTCATTATTAGAGTTAAAAACAGAAACCTTAAGTCAAATAATTTATGACAATTTGGTTAGTATTTTTTTAAAAAAATAACCCTTATCACTAAATAATATATAATATAAATATGAATATGAAAAATAATTATGATATTTCATTAAACATAAAAAAAGAAGTGAAAAATGTTGAGTTATTTAAGGATGAAATGATCCAAATAATTAATAATTTTGGAAACTTTTTTAAAATAGATCCAAATAAAAAGATAATATTGGATGTAACATTTGTTTCCAAACCTAAAATTCGTAAGTTAAATAAAGAATATAGAAATAAGGATTATGTAACTGATATTTTATCATTTGACTTTGGAAATTTAGAATTTTATGAAAAGATGCCATTTATTCATTTGGGTGAATTAATAATTAGTTGAGATAAAATGAAAAAACAAGCAAAGGAATTTAATCATAGTATTAAAAGAGAGTATTGTTATTTATTTACTCATGGATTAGTTCATTTATACGGTTATGATCATGAATTAGAAGAAGAAAGAGTTGTTATGAACAAAATTGTTGATGAAATTTTTGAACCATTAAAAATAAAAAGAGAGGATTAAAATGATTGAAAAATTAAGAAATTTATTGTCAAAAGCATATGCTCCATATTCTAATTTTCAGGTGGCTGCTATTGCTGTTGATTTTGACGGAAAAGAATATTGAGGTGTTAATGTAGAGAATGCTGCATATCCTTCTGGTCTTTGTGCAGAAAGGAGTGCATTATTTGGCTCTGTGGCATATGGCGGACATGTCGGTAAATTTAAAGAAATACATATCATTTCTAGAAAAAATGAAATAATAACCCCATGCGCAGGTTGTCGTCAAGTTATGACTGAATTTATGCCGCAAAATGGCTTGGTTTACCAATATTCAAATGATGGAACTCAAATGAGAGTGAACACTGTTGCAGAACTTGTGCCTTATCCAATTTTTATGGAGAATATTAAGTAATGAAAATATGTTTTGCTAGTATAGTTGGTAGACCTAATGTAGGTAAAAGTAGTTTGCTAAATGCAATTTTAGGGTACAATGTTGCAATTGTAACTAATGTAGCACAAACAACAAGAGATCAGATCACTGGAGTTTATACCGACGAAACACATCAAATTATATTTACGGATACTCCTGGCATACATAAACCAAAAAATAAGCTAGGTGAAGTATTAAATAAAAATGCTTTTGACTCTATAGAAGGAATTGATCTTTTGTTATTTTTGTCTCCTTCTGATGAAGAAATTGGCCCTGGAGATAAATTAATATTATCTAAAATAGAAAATATTAAAAATAAAATAGCGGTTATATCTAAAATAGATAAAATTAAAAAAAATCCTGAAAAATTAACAAAAAAAATCCGTGAATTGGGCGAATTTGGATTTGATAAAATTGTATCAACAGACATATATAACGACTCTTCAATAGTTTCCTTAATTGATATTATTAAAGAATACTCTAACGAAGGTGAATTACAATATGATCCTGATTCTATTACTGATAAAAGCATGCGTTTTTTAGCAAAAGAAATCATAAGAGAATCAGCAATAGAAAGATTATACGATGAATTGCCACACTCTATTGCTGTGTCTGTCGAAATTTTTCAAGAATTAGAAAATAACATTATTATTGAAGCGATAATGTATGTAAAAAAAGAATCTCAAAAAGGGATGTTAATAGGAAAGAATGCATCTAAAATCAAGGAAATAAGTAAAAGTTCAAGAGTAAAAATGTCTCATCAATTTGGAGTCCCTGTTTCTTTATATTTAAAGGTAAAAGTTGCTAAGAAGTGGAATGATGATGAAAAAACATTATCTAAATTTGGGTATTAAATAACTCTTATTATTAGGGTTATTTTTAATTTAGCAAAAAAACTTTTAGGCTGCTAAAAATTTGATAAAATTATAAAGTATGAATCAAAAATTAGATAATAAATTAGAACCAATATTAAAGTATACAGTTAAATTATTTATTGAGGAAGGCGAACCCGTTAGTAGCCAAGCCCTCATGGATAGGTTTAATGATATTAGCTTTTCTTCAGCTAAAGTTAGATATTTAATGAATAAACTTGAAGAAATAGGATATTTACAAAAAGCAAATTGTTCTAGTGGTAGAACTCCTACTTTGCTAGGTTTAAATTATTATGCAATATACTTAAGTCAATCATTTGAAAAAGAAATGATAAATAAATTAGAAAAAATATTTAAACAAAAAGAAGTTGATATTGATAACACCGTTGATCAAGCAGCTAATATAATTTCAGAAATGACAGGATTAACTTTAGTTAAGACTAACTATAACAATAACGAAACTTTAAAAAGCATTGATATGACAGTTCTAGATGAAAAAAGAGCTACAATTGTTATGGTTGTTTCTACAGGTCAGGTATATTATAAAGTTATAACTATAGATAGAAATAATAATTTAAATGATATAAAGATAGCTTTAAAAATTTTCAAAGAGAGATTAATAGACGTTTTGGTAACTGAGCTTGCACAAAGAGTTTTTTTACTAAAAGATATTTTATCCGAATCAATTAAGAATTATCAAAGTATAATAGATTCTTTTGTTAGACAAGTTTTTAATGGTGAAATTAGAAAATATAAAGAAAATAAAATATATGGTAAAAATAATATTATTTTAAGTCAAAAAATTAATAGAAATAACTTGAACAAAATGATTGAATTAATTGAAAATTATTCTATTTGAGAAAAAATAGAGTCACATTTTGATGAAAATGAAAAAATAAAAATATCAGTTGATGATACAGGTTCTTTTATGTCTAAACGTATTATAAATAATGATACAACTACTGAAATATCAGTGGTAGCTTCAAGCACGTCAGATTATAATAAAATGCGTACAGCACTTAATGCTTTAGAAATTTTTGTAGAAAAGGAAAAAAGGGAGAAATAAATGAATTTTAAGAATAATAATAAACATAGACATTACCATTTTAGGGATTGAAATATAATTGAAGCTGATTTTGAAATACTTTTAAACGGAGAGTCTCTTCCGGATTTTAAAATAAAAAAACAAATTACATTGGGTAAGAACGAATATATTGAAGGCTTAGAAGTAGATAAATTTATTATTGGATTACCTATAAAAAAAGAATTAGAATTATCTATTAATGTTCCTGAAAATTTTGAAAATAAAATTATTTCTGGTAATGAGGTTAAAATTTATTTAAAAAATATTAAATTAATAAATTATGACGCCCGCAATTTAGAAATATCAAAATTAAAAAAGGTAGAAGAAAGAAATTTAGAGTTAGAGAAGAGGGTGCTAGAATTAGAAAACAAACTAAAAGCAAATGAAGTTGTTTTTGTAGAAAAAGCAAAGCAATTATCTCAAGCAGTAGAGGAAAAAATAGCTAAAGAAAAAGAAATTTTATTCGAAAAAGCAAAAAAAGAAAAAGATGAGATAAAATCATTTGCTTTACAAGGGTTTTTAGAAGATTTTATAAATCCTTTTAATAATTTTGTAATGGCTCAAAAGGTTGCTGAAAACTCAGAAAACGATCAGTTAAGAAATTACGCAATAGGTTTTAATATTGTAATTAAACAAATAATTGATATTTTAGAATCTAATAATGCTGAATTGATTATACCTACTTTAAATACTGAATTTGATCCTAATACACAACAAGTTGTAGATGTAGTTCAAACATATAATCAAATAGATAAAGATAATCAGATAACTAAAGTAGTTAGATATGGTATTAAGCTTTCTGGAAGAGTAATTACCCCTGCCTCAGTTGTAATAAGTAAAAAAATTAGCAATTAAATGCTTTGGCTGCTAAAAATATGTTATAATTAAATTATGACTTCGTTAAAAAAAGAAGCCATGTAGATAATAAATAATTTAAGACATAAATAATTAACTAATAATTAGGAGAGAATTAAAATGGCAAAAGAAATAATATTAGGGATAGATTTAGGAACAACAAACTCTGTTGTTTCCATAATTGAAGGTAAAAATCCTGTCGTACTTGAAAATCCAAACGGTAAAAGAACAACACCTTCAGTAGTAAGTTTTAAAAATGGTGATATAGTTGTTGGTGATGTTGCGAAAAGACAAGTTGAAACAAATCCAAACACTATAGTTTCTATTAAAAGATTAATTGGTACAGGAAAAACAGTAAGTGCAAACGGAAAAGAATATAAACCAGAAGAAATATCAGCAATGATTTTATCATACATGAAAGACTATGCTGAAGCAAAATTAGGTAAAAAAGTTAAAAAAGCGGTTATTACAGTTCCTGCATACTTTGATAATTCACAACGTGAGGCTACTAAAATAGCAGGTAAAATAGCAGGTTTAGAAGTATTAAGAATCATTAATGAACCTACTGCTGCGGCATTAGCGTTTGGTTTAGAAAAAACAAATAAATCAATGAAAGTCTTAGTTTACGATCTTGGTGGTGGTACATTCGATGTTTCTGTTTTAGAGTTGGAAGATGGAACATTTGAAGTACTTTCAACTAGCGGTGATAATCATCTAGGTGGTGACGATTGAGATAATGAAATTGTAAAATGAATGATTGGAAAAATAAAATCAGAACACGGTTATGATGTTGAAAAGGATAAAATGGCTAAAGCTAGACTGAAAGAAACAGCAGAAAAAGCTAAAATAGATTTATCTAATCAATCGGTAGCTACAATTAATTTACCTTTTTTAGCTATGACTGAAAATGGACCCCTTAACGTTGAACTAGAACTAAAAAGAAATGAATTTGAAGAAATGACATCTCATTTATTAGATAGAACAAGAAAACCAATTGAAGATGCATTAAAAGAAGCAGGTATAACATCAGCGGATTTACATGAAGTTTTACTTGTTGGTGGTTCAACACGTATGCCGGCAGTTCAAGATATGGTTAAACGTACATTAAATAAAGAACCAAATCGTTCTATAAATCCTGATGAAGTAGTTTCAATTGGTGCTGCTATTCAAGGTGCTGTTTTAGCGGGAGATATTGATGATATTTTATTATTAGATGTTACACCTTTAACATTAGGTATCGAAACAATGGGAGGGGTATCTACTCCTTTAATTGCTAGAAATACTACAATTCCAGCAACAAAAAGTCAAATTTTTTCAACAGCAGCTGACAATCAAACAGAAGTTACAATTAGAGTTGTACAAGGTGAAAGACAAATGGCGGCAGATAATAAAACACTTGGTTCATTTAATTTAGGTGGAATTGAACCCGCTCCAAGAGGTGTTCCACAAATTGAAGTTACATTTTCAATTGATGTTAATGGTATTACAACAGTAACTGCAAAAGATTTAAAAAATAATAAAGATGCAAAAATTACAATTTCAAATTCTACTAAACTAACAGAAGAAGAAATTGAAAGAATGGTTAAAGAAGCAGAAGCGAATAAAGAAGCAGATGCTAAGAAAAAAGAAGAAGTTGAAACAATTGTTAGAGCCGAAAGTTTAATTGATCAAATTAAGAAAGCCAACGCAGAGCAAGGTGATAAATTAGATCCTAAATCAAAAGAAGAAAGTGAAAAATTAATTAAAGAATTACAAGAACTTATTGATAAAAAAGACATTTCTGCTTTAAAAGAAAAATTAGATCAAGTTGAAAATATGATGCGTAATTTTGCTAATTATGCCGCACAACAAAACGCAACAAATAATAATTCTAACGATGAAGAAACAGCTACAATAGTAGAAGAAAACGATAAATAAAAAAATAAACAACATGTTTTTAAAATAAATGTGTTGTTTATTTTTTAATAATTATAATTAATTTTAATTTTATTGATAAATTCTTGCTCTAAATTTTCAGGTGGACTTTCATATATTACAACTTTTTTATTTTTATTTAATTGCGTAGAAAGATTTAAACAGTTCAAAAAAATATTAGAATTATAAAGTTTTGAAGATATTAATTTAGATATAATGATTGCTTTAATTTTAAATTTTTCGAGCAAAAAGGATATATTTCTATTTATGTCTTCTATATAAAAGAATGTCAATATTTCGTTATTATAATTAGATAATATTTTGCTTTCTAGTAAATTAATATCGTACATTACTCCTAAATCATAAATCATTGGGATTATATTTTTAGATTTAAATTCCTCTTCTTTTATAAACAAATAATTAGCTTGAGACATTTTGAAAATTAATTGAGTTGTCCCTAAGTTTTCTGAGTTTTTTGAAAAATAATTAAATCAATTTAATTCCTTCAAATGAGATAAATACTCGTTTTTATCAAATAAATAGTAAAAACTGAAAAGTACTTTCAATCTATCGTAGTTTGGTTCAATTATTTTAAATTGTGTTTTATTCTTTGAAATATAATTTACTATATTTTTTATATTAACTCATTTTTTAGGGTCTTTATTATCTGTTATTATTTGTTTATATCTATAGTATTCCTCATTGAATAATTCAATTTCTTTGCGTATATTATCATCGGTGTTATTAAAGTAATATTTTGAAGAATTTTTAGAATCATAGTCTATATTGTATAGAGAATATTTCACTAAATCATTTATGTAATCTTGTTCATAATTATTTATTTTAGGGTATTGTATAATTGTCGCTCTTTTATATATTCTTGATAATGTAGTTGAATTATTTATTTCGTTTATTTTATTTAAAAAATTATTATATTGATTTTTAGATGTATATTTAAGTATTAAATAAATATAATCATCGCTCTTGAACAAATTAACAATTTGATCATTTAACCCAAATAAATCATTTAAAAAATCAGTATTATCATTATTTTTATTTAAAAAATAAAAATTTTTTAAAAGTAATCCTATAATGATATTTTTTTTATTTTTTAAAAAATCATTATTAGTTTGGTTGTTTAAGGTTATGTTGTTTAAATTGTTTATTTTATCTTTATATTCTACACCTCATTTAAGAGAGCAATGATAATTATTCCCGTCAATTGTTTTTATAACCATTTTCATTGGTTTATTTTTTAATAATTTTTTATTAAATTTATTTATAATTTTTTCAAAAAGTCTTAATTTAATGTTGAAATCCTTGTTTCAAAAAACATCTATTTTACTCTCGTAATTTTGTAAATTCTTATTTATTATCTCTTTTATTTTATTTGAACTATCTTTATTAAAAAAATTTAAAAATTCGTTAATAGATATATAGTTGTATTTGTTAAAGTTAAAACTATTTGAATCTAAATATGTTGAGAGGAAGTTATATTTTTTATTATTTCTAATTACTCTTTTGTTAATATTATCAATTTTAAAAATTACAACACCAGATGAAGTTCGTTTGTAAAAATATATAAACTTAAAAACTAAATACGATGATATTAAAAATATTAATAGAATAATTGAAATGTAAATTAATATTACTAAATAGTTCATTCTATTCCTTGATACTTATGATCCTAATTGAATGATGTCTTTTATTTAATGTTCTTTCTTTTCCGTCTCTAAATCTTACTAAAACTTCATTACCTAAGCCGAAATCTACAACTTCACCTTCTCCAAAAATTGTATGAGAAATTATATCTCCAATTATCATTTTAGAATTTATTAAAGAAATCTCATCAGGAGAATAATCTAAGTCCAACCCGTGATCATCGTTCATATTTGTATAATTATCAACATTTATACCCATTTCAGTTATAAATCTAGAGGGTTCTTTAGAAAGTTCTGTCCCAAATATTTTCCCACGCGATGAACTTAAAAATAAGTTGTTTCTAGCTCTTGTTATTCCAACGTATGCCAACCTTCTTTCTTCTTCGAAAGTTTCAGGGTCAGAATCAATTTTTTCTATTATTCTATATGAAGGGAATACACCACGCGATAAACCTACTAAAAAAACGTTATCATATTCTAGACCTTTTGCGGAGTGAATAGTCATAAGTGTTACATAATTAGTGTTTCCCTCGTAATCATCGGTAACAGATAATAAATTAATATAATTTAAATAATCGGCTAATTTTTTTTCTTTATTTTTTTCTTCTCAAGTTTTGATCGAAGCGATTAGTTCTTTAACGTTTTCAATTGCTGTTCCTCTTAGGCTAGTGTCTTTCTCGATAAAATGATAGTAATCTAATTCCATTAAATAAAAATCAAGTATTTTAGAAATTGAGTGTTTTGTTATTTCTAACTTTCTTAACTCCTTTTTATATCGTATTGTTATTTGTAAAAATTTAAATAATTTTACAGCAAGATTGGGGTGTTCTCTTTTAAATTCAGATCAATTACTTTTATTTGTAATTGTTTCAAATGTGTTTAAGTTACCTTTTTTTGCGACAAATTCTTTAATTGTTTCTATTGCCTTATGCCCAATTCCTTTTGTTGGTACATTAACTATACGGTAAAAAGATAGTTCATCATTATTATGTAACAATCTTAAAAAAGCGATTGCATCTTTAATTTCCGATCTTTGATAAAATTTGACCCCGTTTATTATTTTGTGAGGTATATTTTCATCAATTAAAGCTTGCTCGAAGGCTCTTGAATAATAATTTGCTCTATATAGTATTACAATAGATTTTAATTGGTTTTTTTGCTTTTTTAACTGATTGATTTTATTTACTACTCATTTTGCTTCACCTTCTTCACTAAAACTATGCATAAATTCAATGTCAGCACCCACTCCGTTTTCGGTAACTAAGTCTTTGTTGTACCTTTTTTTATTCATTTTTATAAGTTTATTTGCAGCGTCGAGTATTTTTTGCGTGGAACGATAATTTTTATCTAAAACAACCGTAAATGTTTCTTTAAAATCTTTTTCGAAATCTAATATTAAATTAACGTCCGCACCACGTCAATTATAAATAGTTTGGTCTGGGTCACCAACAATAGTTAAGTGTGTATTTTTTCCGATTAAACTTTTTATAATTCTATATTGTAATTTTGAAGTATCTTGAAACTCATCTACAAGAATATATGAATATAGTTTTTTATATTTTTCTACTATATCTGGTCTAGTGTGAAATAAAATGTTTGTTTTAATGATTAGGTCATCAAAATCTAAAGCACCATTTCTAGCTAATTCGTTTATATATTCAAAATATATTTTATCTTCAATTTGATCCATATTTTTTATATTATAAAACTGATTATAATCGGTTGTATTATTTTTTTGAGTCGAAATATAGTGTATTGCTGATTTATAACTAATTTCGGAACTAGTTATTCCTAATTTCTTATAAATTGCACTCAAAATTTGAATTTTATCCGGCTCATCCACTATTGTAAAACTATTACGATATCCCAAGTTATGAATTTCATTTCTTAAAATAGTTGCACAAAAAGAGTGAAAAGTTTTAATATTTAGTTTTGTTTCTAAATTATTACAATATTTTTCAACTCTTATAGACATTTCTTGAGCCGCTTTATTAGTAAAAGTAACACCTAATATATTTTTTGCAGGTATCCCTAATATATTTATTAAGTAGGCGATTTTACGTGTTAAGACTTTAGTTTTACCGGTCCCTGCTCCAGCAATAATTCTTAGGTGTTTGTCAAAGTATTTTACGGCTTGGTTTTGCTTTTCGTTCAAATCACTCAGTAAATCAATCTTTTTTGTATTAATTGTCATATTATTTCTCCTCATCTTTTAAATTTGCTTTGTTATTAACATAAACAATATTTCTTCTTTTTGAGTAAAACGGTACTAATTTTATTAACTCAATATCATCAACAATAATTTCATCTTTATTAACTACTCTTGTTTTTGTTATAATATCTATTACGGATAATTTCTTTTTATATACAATTATAAATAAGTAATCGATAAATTTAAAGATACTTATGGCGTATGTAAAAATTTGAAAAAATTTATTAATTATTTCTAGAGTTAGGTTACTCTTTTTTTCATCCACATAATATGAATTGTAGTAAGCTACCAAAAATACTAAAACTCACATTAGAGACATTAAAGAAAAACTTAATGTAGATCTTTTAATAATAGAAATAGAGTCAAATTCATTATTTTTTGATGAAATTATTTTTATTTTTAATAAATATTTACCGATACTTTTACCTTTTAAAACTAAGGGTATAATTATAAAAAAAATACTATTATTAAATATTCCTATTAGAGTGGATCAAACAAGTTTGTTTGTAGGTATATTTTTTGCATAATTAAAAATTCCGATAGCTCAAACTAGAAAAATAGAAACTAGCAAAAACAGGATGAAATCTATTATTTCCGAAAAAAACCTCTTGTAAAAAAAAGAGTTTTGATATTTTTTCATATTATTCTAAAAAGTCCAAAATTTTCATTTTTTTAATTTTGTATAAAGGTTTTTTTAGTAACTTAGATTCATCATTGTCACTTGCTAAGTAAATATTAGATTTAAAAAAATCATTTTTTATTGCATTACTTTCTAGTTTATCAATTAATTCATAATGTCTTTTTACAAAGGTAAGACTTCTTTTTTCTTGGATTTGTTCCTTTTCGTATTTATATATTCTTTTATATGTAAACGTTGTTTCGTTTAAAAAACCAGTTAACAATAATTTTATTGTATATATTTTTGCGTAATTAATTTCTTCTAAAATTTTGGGGTTATTTTCCTTGAAGTAATTTTCAACAATGTTGAATGAGTCTAAAACGTGCCTTGAATTAAATCAAGTATTAGAGTTTATAAATTCTCTATAAACTCTATAATCAAGATACATATATGTTTTTGCTTCGGAGAATAATATATAATTTAATTCAACACACATCTTGGTGTCATTTAAATTAGAAGGCATATATTTAACAAGCTTTTTATATAGATTTTTTTTATAAACTTTATTAAAAATAAAAGGGAATGTATAAGCGTAAGTACTCTGCATTTTATTTATATCTACTTTGTTAATTAATTTTAATCTAGCTTTTGGTTTTCATCTTATAGAACCAATTAGTCTAGGTTTAAATTCTAATATATCTGCTGAATATTTTTCTGCTTCGTTGATAATGTTTGAAACGTATTTTTTTCTTAACGTGTTCTCTGAATTGATGACAACTAGAAAGTCCCCTCTCGCAATTTTAAATGCACTAGTTAAATTTAGTTGATAGCTATCAACTTTATTATTAAAAACAACCTTCAATCTTGAGCCAAATAAAAGAAAATATTCTTTTAGAGATTCTAATATGTTGATTTGTTTCTTATTAATGAATAAAATTATTTCAAAATCTTGATTATCTTGATCTTTTAGATCCTTTAAGAATCATTCTATATCTTTGAATAAATCACCAACAAGAGAAACAATACTTAATTTCATTTTTTCTCCTTAAAATTTATTGTTAAATAGTCATAAAACATATATTATTATTTTATCATATTTTATAAATAAATATTATTTATAAGAGTTGTAGAAGAAGGGAGCAGATGTTAAAATTATATTTTTTGTAATAAAAATTTACTTTTTTTAAAACTAAATAAATATCTTAATTTTTATAATTTTATTTTTTAAAAAAGTATTATTTTTTATATAATTTAAATAACAAATTAATTTAGTAGTTCGAAAGGATAAAAATGAAAAAAACTATAAATGATTTAGATTTAAACAATAAAAAAGTTTTAGTTAGAGTTGACTTTAATGTTCCTTTAAAAAATGGTGTTATCACATCCACAAAAAGAATTAAGGCAGCATTACCTACAATTCAAAAAATAGTATCCGAAGGTGGAAAAGCGATTTTATTTTCTCACTTAGGTAGAGTTAAAACTGAAGAAGATTTGGAATCTAAAAGTTTAAAACCAGTTGCTATTGAGTTAGCAAGACAATTAGGTCAAAAAGTTATTTTTGTAACAAAAACAAGAGGTGAAATATTAGAAAAAAGTATTGAAAATATGAAACCAGGTGAAGTTTTATTAGTTCAAAATACAAGATATGAAGATTTGAATAATAAAGCTGAAAGTAAAAATAATGAAGAATTAGGTAAATATTGAGCTTCATTAGGTGATGTATTTGTTAATGATGCTTTCGGGACAGCTCATAGAAAACATGCATCAAATGTTGGGATAGCTTCTAATATCACCGAATCAGCATTAGGTTATTTAATGGAAAAAGAAGTTTCATCACTTCAAAAAGTTATTGGTGAACCTGAACATCCATATGTTGCAATAATTGGTGGAGCTAAAGTATCTGATAAAATTCAAGTTTTAGAAAATTTAGCTAAAATTGCTGATAAAATGATAATTGGTGGAGCTATGGCTTACACTTTCTTAAAAGCTCAAGGATTAAATACAGGAACTTCTTTGGTGGAAGATGATTATTTAGATTTAGCTAGAGACTTCTTATCAAAATATTCAGAAAAAGTTATTTTACCAATTGATCATGCTACATCAACAGAATTTAAAGATGTTGAACCCGTTTTCCAAGATGTAGAAATTTCAGAAGGGTATATGGGTCTAGATTTAGGACCTAAATCAATTGAATTAGTAAAAAGTACTTTAAACAATGCTAAAACAGTTGTTTGAAATGGACCTATGGGAGTAGCAGAATTCAAAAATTACCAAAAAGGTACATACGCTGTTTGTGAATCAATTTCTGAACTTACCGATGCATATACAGTAGTTGGTGGTGGAGATTCGGTTGCCGCCGTTGAAAAATTGGGAATGGAAGACAAATTTACACATGTTTCAACAGGTGGTGGTGCTTCACTTGAATTGTTACAAGGTTTAGAATTACCGGGTGTTACTTCAGTTCAAGATAAATAGAAAAAATGATTATTAAAAAATGCGAATTACTCAAATTCGTATTTTTTTATAATTCTAACGTAATATTTAGAGGTTCAAGTTTTCTGGTTTTAATATTAGAATCTTTTAGAATTTTTCTTGAAATTCATGCATCATCAGTATCGTGATATTTATCTTCTAAGTAAACAATTTCTGTTATTCCTGATTGAACAATAGTTTTCGAACAATTTGAACAAGGGAATAAAGAAGTATATAATATCGCATTTTCTAATTGTGTTGTTGAATTTAATATCGCATTAATTTCTGCATGTACAACATAAGGATATTTATTGTCTTTTTCTAATTTTTTATCTCTTGCTCACGGGAAATCAAAATCATTGCCTGAAGGCATACCATTATAACCTAAAGCAATAACTCTCTTTCTATTATTTATTATACATGCGCCAACTTTTGTGTTAGGATCTTTTGATCGTAAGGCACTTAATTTAGTCAGTGCCATAAAATATTGATCTCAATTTAGTATTTTATTCATAATTATAAGTCAATGTTTTTTACGTATTTTGCATTTTTTTCTATGAATTCTTTACGAGGTGCAACATTTTCCCCCATTAGTATCTCAAATGTTCTGTCCGCCTTGTAAGCGTCCTCTATTTGAACTTGAAGCATTTTTCTATTTTCTGGATTCATTGTTGTTTCTCATAATTGTTCTGGATCCATTTCACCAAGACCTTTATATCTTTGTATAGTTATCTTAGAATTTGGATTTAATTTTTCCATTATTTCATTTTTTTGTTCATCGTTATAAGCGTATTCGACAAATTTGTTTTGTTGGATTTTATATAAAGGAGGTTGTGCTATATAAATAAAACCATATTCAATTAACGGTTTAAAGTATCTAAAGAAAAATGTTAGTAATAATGTTCTAATGTGCGCACCATCAACATCAGCGTCGGTCATTATTACGATTTTGTGATATCTCAATTTGTTGATATTGAAAGTATCTCCTAACCCTGTACCTAATGCAGTAATTAATGACATTATTTCTTCATTGTTAAACACTTTTTCTTGTCTTGTTTTTTCAACGTTCAAGATTTTTCCTCGTAATGGTAAAATAGCTTGAGTTTTTCTATCTCTTCCCATTTTAGCTGAACCACCAGCAGAATTTCCTTCGACTATATATAATTCACTAATTTCCGCATTTTTACTTGTACAATCAGAAAGTTTACCTGGTAATCCACCACTTTCGAAAACATTTTTTCTTCTTGCGTTATCTCTTGCTGCGGTAGATGCTAATCTTCCTTTTCTAGCGAGTATTGCGGTATTAATAATTTTTTTAGAAATATCAGGGTTTTCATTTAAAAATCTCTCAAGTGCTTCTGAATATATTTCATTAACCGCTCTACGAGCGTCTTTAGAACCTAATTTTCCTTTTGTTTGACCTTCGAATTGTGGATCTGGATGTTTTATAGAAATAATTGCTGTTAGTCCTTCGATTAAATCGTCTCTCGTGAATTTATCAGTTTCACTTTTTATTAAATTTTTATCAATAGCATAATTATTTATTAATCTCATCAATGAATCGTAGAACCCAGACAAGTGAGTACCACCTTCGTGAGTAGAAATATTGTTTGTATATGTTATTATATTTGATCTAAACATATCTTCTAAATATTGAGCTGCAACTTCTACTCCTATAATTACTTCTTCTCCGTTTAAGTCGTTATTATATTTGTATTCTCCTGAGGCGTAAATAACTTCTTGGTTAATTGGTTTGTAACCTTCATTTATTTCTTTAACGTAATCAACGATACCATTATCATATTTGAATTCGTTGTAAGAGTTATCACGATGATCTGTAACAGAGACAAATAAACCTTTATTCAAGTGAGCTATTTGTTTAGCGTGGTCAATAATAAGTTCTTTGTCAAACTTAATTTGTTCCATAACCTTGTAATCAGGATGAAATTTTATTGTTGTACCAGTTTCGTTTTCTTTTGTTTCACCAATAATAGTTGTAGATTGAGTTATTTGTCCACCATTAGCAAATTTTGCGTTATATAGTTTTCCGTCACGTTTAACTCAAGCTTCCATGTAATCGCTAAGAGCGTTAACTACAGAGGCGCCAACACCATGTAAACCACCACTAACTTTGTAAGCATTAGATTCAAATTTACCACCCGCATTCAATTTTGTTAAAACAACTTCGAGTGCACTGATGTTAAATTTTGGATGTAAACCAACCGGTATACCACGGCCATTATCTTCCACAATTATTTCTTCGTTCTTAGTGATTGTAATGTTAATTGTATTAGCAAACCCAGCCATAGCCTCATCTACGGAGTTGTCAACTATTTCTCAAACCATATGATGAAGACCGCTTTTAGATGTGCTCCCGATGTACATTCCAGGACGTTTTCTTACGTGTTCAAGACCTTCAAGATGTTTAATATTTGAAGCGTCATAATTATTATTTAAATTTTCTTTCATCAAAACTCCTTAATATATTTATTTAAATATATTATACCATTTTTTTATATTTATAGAACACTTCCTCCAATTCCAAACTTCAAAATCCTTTTTCTTGTGCTTTGCTTTTTTCTTCTAACCCTATGATATAGTTATAAAAGTCATTTTGAAATTTATTTTTCGTATAATATTTTTGCTTAAAATTAGAGTTTTGAATATATGCCACTCTAGCTAATCCTTCTTCTATTAAAAAAGAATTTAAAGTATTTGCAAAAATATTTTCATCAAACTTTTGTGTGTAAATTAGTCCAACATCTCTACCATATTCGTCATTATCAATGTGCTTATAATAAAAATAATCTTGATTTGAGGTTTTGTCTCTTAACATTTCTTTAGCGATATTAGCATAATAATTTTCATATTTAGCTAACTTATTTTTATTATTTTTTTTAAGTGTTTCAGGTGTATCAATTCCATACAACCTTATTTTAATTTTTTTACTTTTAATTTTTGCTTCTACAGTGTCTCCGTCTATAATTTTTGTTATTATTAATTTCTCTATATTTTTAGAGGCGTTTGTATTATTTTTTTTAGAACTAACAATTATCCCGATAACTATCAAAAGAAAAACAAGGATAATTTTAAAAATATTTAGTAAATTTTTAGGCATTTTTTCAAACATATATAATATATGTGTGTTAGATCTAATTTAAACAAAAAAAGTAAAAAAATATTTTGTATTTAAAAAAAGTGGTGGTATAATAGTTTTGCTAACTAGCCAAGAAATGGAAACTTTCAGTGTTAGCAAGCAATAGAAGTTCTTTGAAAACTAGATATATACAATAAACATGACAGTCAATTTTTTCGAGAGTTTGATCCTGGCTCAGGATGAACGCTGGCTGTGTGCCTAATACATGCATGTCGAGCGGAGTTCTTCGGAACTTAGCGGCGAATGGGTGAGTAACACGTACTTAACGTGCCCTCTAGATTGGGATAACGATGAGAAATTATCGCTAATACCGGATACTTATTAGTTTGGCATCAAA